>NZ_BACZ01000084.1 GCF_000333375.1 Curtobacterium sp. B18 | reverse complement strand
CCCCACCAGCCGGCGGTGCGGTGTCCCGGTCCGGGAGCCCCGGCCACGTGCGAGTCGCCCGTCAACGCGTGGAACACGAGGACCGCGTTGCCGCGGTCGGCGTCGAGGGTGCCCCAGGTCTCGTAGGCCACCCGCACGGTCGGGATGCGGCCGCCGCGGACCCACTGCTCGCCGATCGACGCGAAGTGCCGGGCACCGGGGTTGTCGCCCGGGCGCCAGGCGCCGGTGACCGGCGGCTTGCCGAGGGTGCCGAGTTCGGTCCCGGGCACGAGGGTGGACGGCACGGAGTCCTCGGGGGTCGTCTGCCAGTCCATCGGGTCCAGTCTGCCGGGAGGCGCGGTGCGAGCCGCCAGTGTTACGTCACGTCCGGCGCGTCGCGGGTCCACGGCGGCGGGTCGCGGGTGCTCGCGGGCGGGCGTGCGGCGTCGTGCTGGTCGGGCGCCGAGTCGGAACGACTTCGTCGACGTCGTACGACATCGACGTTGTCGCTTCCGGGCGCACGCAAATGTTGCGCGTGCAACGAACGACGTGGCCGTTGTCGTACGACAACGACCACGTCGTTCCGAGTCGCCCCGGCGAGGGCCCGGACAGCCCCGCGCCCGAGGCCGCTACGCGCGCTGACCCTCCTGCGCGACCGAGCGGGCCGCGGCGAGCCCGGCCTCGAGGTCGGCCTTCAGGTCCTCGACGTTCTCGATCCCCACCGAGAGGCGCACCAGGCCGGGCGTGACCCCGGTGGTGAGCTGCTGCTCGGGCGTGAGCTGCGAGTGCGTGGTCGACGCCGGGTGGATCACCAGGGAGCGCACGTCGCCGATGTTCGCCAGGTGCGAGAACAGCTGCAGGTTGTCCACGAACGCCTTGCCCGCCGGCACGCCGCCCTTCAGCTCGAACGACAGCACCGCTCCGACGCCCTTCGGCGCGTAGCGGTTCGCCGCGGCGTACCAGGGTGAGGTCGGCAGCCCGGCGTAGGCGACGGTCGCGACGTCCGGGTGCCGGTCGAGCCACTCCGCGATCTCCTGCGCGTTCGACACGTGCCGCTCGATCCGGAGCGACAGCGTCTCGATGCCCTGCAGCAGCGCGAACGCGGTGTCCGCCGAGTTCGACGCACCGAGGTCGCGGAGCAGCTGCACCCGGGCCTTGACGATGTAGGCGAGCTCGTTGCCGACGGCCTCGGCGAAGACCGCGCCGTGGTACGAGGGGTCGGGGGTGTTGAACTCCGGGAACTTGTCCGGGTGCTGCGACCACGCGAACTTCCCGGAGTCGACGATGATCCCACCGATGACCGTGCCGTGGCCGCCGAGGAACTTCGTCGCCGAGTGCACCACGATGTCCGCACCGTGCTCGAACGGACGGATGAGGTACGGGGTCGCGATCGTGTTGTCGACGATGAGCGGCACGCCGGACTCGTGGGCGACCTCGCTGACGCCGGTGATGTCCAGCACGTTGATCTTCGGGTTGCCGATCGTCTCGGCGAAGAAGAGCTTCGTGTTCGGTCGGACCGCCCGGCGCCACTCGTCGAGGTCGTCCTGGTCCTCGACGAAGGTCGTCTCGATGCCGAGCTTCGCGAGCGTGTACTTGAACAGGTTGTACGTGCCGCCGTAGATCGACGAGGAGGACACGATGTGGTCCCCGGCACCCGCGATGTTGAGCACGGCGTAGGTCTCGGCGGCCTGTCCGCTCGACACCAGGAGGGCTCCGGAGCCGCCCTCGAGCGCCGCGATCCGCTGTTCCACGACGTCGTTCGTCGGGTTCATGATGCGCGAGTAGATGTTGCCCGGCTTGGCCAGGGCGAAGAGGTCACGTGCCTCGTCGGAGTTCGCGAAGACGTACGAGGTCGTCTTGTAGATCGGGGTCGCACGGGCGCCCGTGGTGGGGTCGGGCTGCGCGCCGGCGTGGATCTGCGTGGTCTCGAAGCGCCACTGGGCGGCGTCGTTCTGGGTCATCTCGTGCTCCTGTCCGGTGGCGGTCAACGCGTCGTCGGGTCGTCCAGCGCTCGGCCCGGGAGGCGCGGCGCGGCTGTGCGTCGCCCGTCACGGTACGCAGGTGGTCGCGCTGGCACCAGCGCGCCCGCCTCGGGACGTAACGACCGCGGTCGAGGCGCCCCGCGCCTCCCGGCCCGCCCCGCCCAGCCAGCCCCGCACCGTGCGAGGTTCGCGGGCTGGTGCCGCGGGCCTCGCCCCGCACTGCACCGTGCGCGCTTCGCTGGCTGGTGCTGCGGACTCCGCCCTGCACGGTGCGAGGTTCGCCATCGGGTGCCGTGTTGGTGGCTCGGTGCGGCGCTGTTGCGTCGCACGGAGCGTGGAACCTCGCACCGGGTGGCGCCGTCCGCACGGTGCGGGGTTCGCCAGCGGGAGCCGTGTTGGTGGCTCGGTGCGGCGCTGTTGCGTCGCACGGAGCGTGGAACCTCGCACCGGGTGACGGCGTCCGCACGGTGCGTGCGCGGAGCAGGCCGCACCGAGCGCGCAGCCCGACGGGAGATGGGCGAGCCGGCACGGTGCGAGGTTCGTCGCCGGGTGCGGTGGCGACCGCTGGGTGCAGGGTCGTAGCGGCGCACGCAGCGTGCAACCTCGCACCAGGTGGCGGAGTCGGCACGGTGCGGGGTCCGCGCCGGTCCGCGCCGGTCCGCGCCGGTCCGCGCCGCACCCGCACCGGGTGCGGGGGCGGCCGCTGGGTGCAGGGCCGTAGCGGCGCACGCAGCGTGCAGCCTCGCACCAGGTTGCGGAGTCCGCACGGTGCGGGGTCCGCGCCGGGCCGCGCCGCGCCTACGCGGGGTCGCGGCGGAACAGCCAGCGCACGTTCGGCTCGAGCAGCCACCGCATCCCGCGCCG
>NZ_BACZ01000085.1 GCF_000333375.1 Curtobacterium sp. B18 | reverse complement strand
CCTCCCGTCTCGTGCGTGGCCGGGTCCGGTGCGCGCGCTGCTCGGCAGCCCGCCGCGGGGGTGTCCGTCGTGCTCAGCCGTGGTCGCGTCCGCGCACGACGCGCGCGAGGCCGCCGAAGCGGTGCAGCAGGCGGTACTCCGCCGACCGGGTGAGCGCGTCGTACTCGCGCGCGATCGCGTCGCGCTCCGCTTCGGCCCGTCGACGGGCGGCGTCGAACGACGCGACGGCCTCCTCGGCGACGACGAGCCGCTCGTTGATGTCGCGGACGCCCTGCAGGTGCACGTCGCGCTCCTGCTCGGCGACCCGAAGGACCTCGCGCTCGTTCGTCGCCCACCGCAGGAAGGGCGACCGGCTGCCGGTCCGGGAGCGGGCGTGCGCGATCGCGGCCTCGAGGACCGGGCGCACCTGCTCCGCACGGGCCGTGAACGAGTGGCGCGCCAGGACGACGCCACGCAGCCGCTCGACGAGCGCCGTCCGCTCGTCGTCCGGCATCGCGAGCGCCCGCTCGAGCGATGCGGCGTCGTCGAAGACCGGCACGTCGGCGAGACCCAGCTCCTCGAGCCCGAGCGCGCAGTCCGTGACGGGCAGGGCGCCGGCCGCGAGCGACTCGTACAGGCGGGAGTTCAGCGTGCCGTACTCGGCCGCCGGCGCGATGACGTCGTCGACCACGAAGGCCGCCGACCGGTACACCTCGGGGAGGGCGAAGTAGGGGACCATCGGCCGCAGCTCGACGCCGGGCGAGGGCTCGACGTGCTCGGCGTTCGCGGCGAACCAGACGATCGGCTCGGCCGGACGGACCTCGTCGAGGACGTCCTGCACGTGGCGTCGCACGCCCCAGAAGTTGACGGTCGCCACCGCACGGTCGCTCCGCGGGGCGTCGGGGTCGGTCGTGAAGAGGTCGGTGTCGACACCGATCGGCACGACCTCGACCGGGCCGTCGTACTGCTCGGCGATCGCGTCGCGGGCGGCGGACGACGAGGTCCAGACCGCCTCGAACTCGTCGAGGTACGGCAACGCCGCCCACTTCGCCGTCCAGTTGCGCACCCACGCCACGAGGGCGGTGGTCGGCGGCACCCGGCCGGGCACGAAGGACTCGATCATGACGACCACGACGGCGGTGTCCTCCGGCACGGGGTCCGCCCAGCGGGTCATCGGCCACATCAAGACGCCCCACCCGGCGTCCCGGAGCGCCCGGGCGAGCCCGAGCGCGACGTAGAGGTCGCCCTTGCCCTCGGTCGTGTCGTCCGTCGAGACCGCGAACCGCACGGTCCCGCGAGGTCCCTCGGCGTGCTGACCGGCGGCGATCGCCGCGTAGTCCTCCGCCAGGGGGGAGGACGTGGGAGCGGTCGGGATGCTGGTCGCGGTCACCGAGCCATTCTGCACGAATCGGCAGTGATCACAGGGGAGCGCGGGCGCGCGCCTTGTAGGGTGTCATCGGCCGACGGCACCCCGCGGCCGACCCGTCGATCCGCGCCTGGCGCGCGGCAGCTGCTGGAGGAACCGCGTGACAGAGCGCAAGCCGGGAGTCGTGTCCGTCATCCTCGTGAACTACAAGGGCACGGACGACACCCTGACGAGCATCGCGGAGCTCCGTAAGCAGGACTGGCCGCAGGACCGCCTCGAGGTCATCGTCGTCGAGAACGGCTCCGGTCCGGAACACCTCGGCCGGCTGAAGGCGTCCGAGCTCGACTTCACGCTGGTCGACGCGGGCGCGAACCTCGGCTTCACCGGTGGCTGCAACCTCGGCGTCGAGAAGTCCTCCGGCGAGATCGTGGCGTTCCTCAACAACGACGCGCGTCCCGACACGGGCTGGGTGCGCGAGGCGATGGCGACGTTCGCCTCCGGCGCGGACATCGGCGCCGTGGCGTCGAAG
>NZ_BACZ01000086.1 GCF_000333375.1 Curtobacterium sp. B18 | reverse complement strand
GGACGCCGGTCGAGTTGAGGCGGACCTCGCCGCCCGGGTCGGGGACCCAGGTGCGGCCGTCGTGGTCGCGGAGCGCGCGTCCGGCGGGTGGTGCGGCGTGGGCCGGGAGGCGCGACCAGCGCCCGGAGAGCACGATGCGGCCCGTCACGGCCGCCACGGCCGCAGGGGCGGCGTCGAGGTGGTCGCGGAGGGCCGCGACGAAGCCGGGAGCGGGCTCGGCGTCGTTGTTGAGCAGCACGACGACGTCGGCGTCCGCGTGCCGGATGCCCGCGTTCGCCCCGGCGGCGAACCCGCCGTTGGTGGCACGGACGAGCACCGTCGCCTCCGGCAGGTCGCGGCGGAGCACGGCCACCGAGTCGTCCGTCGACCCGTTGTCGACCACGACGACCCGGTCGGCCGCGCCGTCGTCGAGCACGGCGCGGACGGCGCGGGTCGTGAGGTCGGCACGGTTCCAGTTGACGACGACGACCGCGGTGCGCGAGGCGCCGTCGTGCAGCGTCAGTCGAGCTCCTCGATGGAGGGCTTGGCGTAGACGCTGCCGACGGCGTCGCCGAACGACGGGACCTCGAACGAGTCGCACTCCGGCAGGTCGTGCAGGTGCCGGCCGGCGGAGTCCATCATCGACACGTTGATGAAGTACTTGCCGGTGCCGAAGTTCGTGTCCGTGATCCGGAGCCGGAGCTTCCGTCGCCCGTGCAGCGGTTCGAGGTGCACCCCCATGATCCCGGTGGTCGTGCCGTAGACGACCTGTCCGGCGGTGTTGTTGATCTGGACGGCGGCCTCCCAGTCGGTGACGCCGTCGAGGTGCTCGAACTCCATGTCCACGACCAGGTCGTCGCCCGGCGTGACGGGGGCGCGGTGCTGCTTGCCGTCGGCGTGCACGGTCGCGCCGAGCACGGTGCCGCGGCCCACGGCGACGTCGGCGCTGAGCTCGCCGGAGCGGCGCTCCTCGAGCACGTCGCGGAACTTGCTGACCGCCTGGACGGCGTCCCCGTCGTGCAGGACCTTGCCCTTGTTGAGCAGCACGACCCGGTCGCACATCTCCTGCACCTGGCTGAGCGAGTGCGTGACGATGATGATCGTCTTGCCCTGCTCCTGGAACGACCGGATGCGGTCGAGGCACTTGCGCTGGAACGCCTCGTCGCCCACCGCCAGGACCTCGTCGACGAGCAGGACGTCGGGGTCGGTGTGCACGGCGACCGCGAAGGCGAGTCGCACGTACATGCCGGAGCTGTAGAACTTCACCTGGGTGTCGATGAAGTCGCCGATGCCGGAGAAGGCGAGGATGTCGTCGAACCGTTCCTCGGTCTCCTTGCGGCTCAGGCCGAGCAGCGCCGCGTTGAGGTAGACGTTCTCGCGACCGGACAGGTCCGGGTGGAACCCGGCGCCGAGTTCGAGCAGGGCCGCCAGACGGCCGCGGCGCGAGACGGTGCCGGACGTCGGCTGGATGATCCCGCCGATCGCCTTGAGCAGCGTCGACTTGCCCGAGCCGTTCTGACCGATGAGCCCGACGGTCGTGCCCGCCTGGATCGAGACGGTGACGTCGTCGAGCGCCCAGAAGTCCTGGCGGTGCTTCCGGCCGGCGCGGCCGAGCGTGACGATCCGCTCGCGGATGGTGTTGTCCTTGCGGACGGTGAAGCGCTTGCGGACGTGGTCGATGACGATGACGTCGGGGCGCTCGTCGCCGTCCTGCTGCGTGGTGGGCGCGACGGGGGTGCTGATGGCCATGGTCTAGAGCTCCTGCGCGAAGTTGCCCTGCAGGCGGGAGAAGATCCGCTGCGCGCCGATGAGGCAGAACAGGCCGATGACGAACGCGATGCCGAGTCGGAGCATGAGGTGGTCCGGGTAGACGACCTTCGCGGGGTCGTGCAGCCAGATGGCGTTCTGCATGCCGAGCACGGACAGGGTCAGCGGGTTGTTCGTGTAGACGGTCAGGATCCACTGGACCTGCAGCTCCTTGAGGACCATCGAGTACGAGTACACGATGGGCGATCCCCAGAGGAGCACCATCAGGCCGACGTCGATGACGAACTGCACGTCCCGCAGGTACACGTTGAGCGCCGACAGGACGAGCCCGATGGCGGCGCCGTAGACGACGATGACGGCGAGCGAGGGCACCAGGTAGACCAGGCCCTCGTGCAACGGGAACGCGCCGAGCACGAGCGTCGCCACGATCAGGATGACGAACTGGATGGCGTAGTTGACCAGGGCGGCGCCGACGCTCGCGAGCGGGAAGACCTCGCGCGGGACGTAGACCTTCTTGATGAGGCCGCTGTTGCCGACGATCGAGCCGGTCGACCCGGCGACGATCTCGCTGAAGAGCGTGTACGCCCCGAGGCCGGTGAAGACGTAGATCGCGAAGTTGTCGATGCCGTGCGCGGCGCCGAGCACCTTGCCGATCACGAAGTAGTAGATGAGGAGCTGGGTCAGCGGCCGGACGAGCGTCCAGACGAACCCGAGCGCCGAGTCCTTGTACCGCGCCTTGAGGTCGCGGCGCACGAGCATGCCGAGCATCTCGCGCTGCCGGAACACGTCACGCAGTTCGCGCCAGGTTCCTCGGATGGCACTCGTCGGAGCGCCGACCACGACCAGGGGCTCCTTCGCGAGCGCGGCCATGCGGGCTTGATCGACCATGTGTCTCTTCGTTCGTGGGGGCAGGACCGGAACAGCATACTCACCGCATCACCCAGGACGCCGGTGCATCCGGCGGATCGAACGACACCTGTCGTCCGCCCCCGTGCGGGGGTGAAAGTGCGCGGATTTAACCCTCAACCTTCACTTTCGGGTTACCGTTGACGCAACCCGGACCCTTGTCAACATCCACAGGACGGCCCGTCAGCATGCAGTTCGCATCACGGCCGATCGCTGCGATCGCGGTGCTCGGTGCTCTCAGTCTCCTCTCGGCGGGTTGTTCCGCCGGGAGCGACGACGATCCGACCGCGTCTCCCACGCGCTCGGCGAGTGCCACCGCCACCGTCACGGCGACCGACTCACCCACCGCCTCGTCGACCCCGTCGGCGAGCACTCCCGACGACACGGACGACAGCCCGTCGGCGTTCCCCGGCACCGGCCAGACCACGGAACCCGACGACGACCCGTCCGAGTTCCCCGCCACGGCCCTCGTCACGTACGCCGGCTGGGACACCGGCAGCCGGACGCTCCAGGCGGGCGGCCTCGTCTCGGGCACGACGAACACGTCCGGCACGTGCACGTTCACCGCGACCAAGGGCGGTGTCAGCCGGACCCTGACGAGCACCGCAGAGGCCAGTGCGTCCTCCGTCAACTGCGCGCAGGTGTCCTTCCCCGCGGCCCAGGTGTCGAGCGGCACCTGGTCGATCACCCTCGACTACCGCGTCGGCTCGCAGTCGACCACGTCCGACCCGATGACGGCGGAGGTGCCGTGATGCGATCCATCCGAACCGACGGGCGACGACGCCCGCTGCGGTCGTCCCTCGCCCTCGTGGCCGCGCTCGCCGTGGCGGTGAGCGGGTTGACCTTCGGCACGGTGCTGTCCGAGCAGACCACGACGGAGTCCGCCTCGGCCGCGACCGCCGCGTCGTTCGACCCGGGCAACATCATCAGCGACGTGAACTTCTACAACGGGTCCGCGATGAGCGCGTCGTCCGTGCAGTCGTTCCTCAACAGCGTCGCGCCGAACTGCCGGCAGGCGTCCGGCGGCCCCGCGTGCCTGAAGAACTTCTCGCAGAACATGAGCGGCATCGCCGCCGTGTCCGGACGGTGCTCGGCCATCAACGGCGGCGTGAAGTCGGCGGCCACGGTCATCGCGCAGGTCGGTGCCGCGTGCGGCATCAGCCAGAAGGTGCTCCTCGTGCTGCTGCAGAAGGAGCAGGGGATCGTCGCGACGAACAGCCCGACGAGCTACATGTACCTGCACGCCACGGGCTTCGCCTGCCCGGACACCGCGCCGTGCGACCCGAAGTACTACGGCTTCGGGCAGCAGGTGTACGCCGCGGCGCTGCAGTTCAAGCGCTACCAGGCGTCCCCGACGTCGTGGGCGTACCAGGCCGGCCGCAACAACTCGATCCTCTACAACCCGAACGCCGCGTGCGGTCGGAAGACGGTCTACATCAAGAACCAGGCGACCGCCGGGCTGTACATCTACACGCCGTACACCCCGAACGCGGCCGCGATGTCGAACCTCTACGGCACCGGTGACGGCTGCTCGGCCTACGGCAACCGGAACTTCTGGCGGATGTACACCGACTGGTTCGGCTCGCCCACCGGCGGCAGCTCGCCCGTCGGCAGCGTCGACTCCGTGAAGACCGGCTACCGCCAGGTCACCGTGGGCGGCTGGGCGTACGACCCCGACGTCGCCACGAAGCCGATCCGCGTCGCGTTCTACGTCGACGGCGTCGGCAAGCGGACGATCGACGCGAACGCGAATCGCTCGGACCTCGCCAGCCGGCTCGGCGCGGGGAACACCGCGCACGGGTACTCGACCATCCTCACCGGCATCGGCGGCGGCAGCCACAACGTCTGCGTGTTCGGCATCAACCAGGGCCAGGGCGCGAACGCGCTGCTCGGGTGCCAGCAGGTGACCGTCCGGACGGGCGCGCCGTTCGGCAAGCTCGACCAGGCCACGCTCGCCGCGGACAAGCTCTCGGTGCGCGGCTGGGCGATCGACCCGGACACGACGTCCTCGGTCGCCGTGCAGCTCCGCGTGGACAACGTCGTGAAGAAGTCCTGGACGGCCAGCGCCTCGCGCACCGACGTCGAGAAGACCTACCCCGGCTGGGGCTCGGCGCACGGCTACTCCGCGACGATCGGCGGCATCGGCGCCGGGAAGCACACGATCAGCACGTGGGCGAAGGACTCGTCGACGGGCAAGTGGACCCAGCTCGGGTCGAAGTCCGTGACGAAGGCCAGCGGTCCGCCGTGGATCATCATCGACGAGGCATCGTCCACGGTGCCGGGCAAGCTGAAGATCCGCGGCTGGACGGCCGACCCGGACACGATCGCGCCACTGCGCGTCCACCTGTACCTGGACGGCAAGCCGCTGACCTCGTTCACGGCCGACCAGACCAAGGCCGGGCTCGACAAGGCGCTCCCCGGCTACGGTGACGACCACGCGATCCTGTTCACCCGCAGCAGCGTCCCGGCGGGCAAGCACCAGCTCTGCATCATCGCGATCAACGTCGGCCCCGGCGGCAACAGCAACGTCTGCACGACGTTCCAGACGCCGACCGGTCCGCCGAAGGTGACGATCGAGTCCGGTTCGTCGCCGACCCTCGGCTCGCTGCGCGTCAGCGGGTACGCCGTCGACCCCGACACCGTCCAGCCGATCGGCGTGACGTACACGGTGGACGGCAAGAAGGTCCAGACGGGCACGGCCGACCAGGTGAGCGACACCGCGGCGAAGGCGTTCCCCGGGTACTACTCGAAGCACGGCTTCCAGGCCACGCTGACCGGCATCGGCCCGGGCAAGCACACCGTCTGCGTCGTCGGGACGAACGTCGGCGGCGGCTCGAACGCGAACGCGTGCAGCA
>NZ_BACZ01000087.1 GCF_000333375.1 Curtobacterium sp. B18 | reverse complement strand
TCTCGATGATGATGCGCTTGTCGGTGTCGTCCTTCTCGGGGCTGCGGGTGACCCGCTCGACGGGGACGCGGAACACGGTCACGCGACGTCGCTCGCGGTCCACCCGCCACCGGGGCATGTGGTCCGGCAGGGACTGGTCGGTCGGCATGTCGGCGACCTGGAAGATGACGCCCTCGAGTTCGGCGGGCCAGAGGCCGAGCAGGTAGTGCGCGGTGTCGCCGACGATGCGGTCGAACGTCTCGGCGCGCGTGATGATCGGCGCGAGGTCCGGTCCGGTGACGCTCGAGCGACCGCCGCGCCCGTGTCGGGAGCGGCCGCGGCCACGGTCGACCGGCGTGACGAGAGGGGTCCTGCGACGCATCACCACATCGTACGCGGCGGCGGACGCCCTGCCGCGCTCCGGTAGGGTCGGTGGCGGTATGGACGTGAGGATCTGCAGCAAGGTCGCCTGTGGCGCGAGCGCGGCGGCGACCCTCACCTACGACTACGGGGACTCCATGGTCGTCGTCGGTCCGCTCTCGACGCGCGTCGAGCCGCACGGCTACGACCTCTGCGCACGCCACGCGGCGCAGCTGCGCGTGCCGCGCGGCTGGCAGGTGGTGCGGCGCGAGCCGCTCCGTCGCGACGCGGACTGATGCGGTCGGGCACAGTCCTCCACAGGCGGCTTCCCGGAGGCGCGGTGCACGGCACCGACGTCGTCTGACGACCCGCGCCTCCCGGCGTGGAAGACTGGGCCCATGCGCACCGAAGCCCGTACCGCAGCACCGTTCCGCGTCGCCGACCTCGCCCTCGCCGAGGCGGGGCGACACCAGATCCGCCTCGCCGAGAACGAGATGCCGGGGCTGATGTCCCTGCGCGAGGAGTTCGGCGCGTCGCAGCCGCTCGCCGGTGCGCGCATCGCCGGGTCGCTGCACATGACAGTGCAGACCGCCGTCCTCATCGAGACCCTCGTCGCGCTCGGCGCCCAGGTCCGCTGGGCGAGCTGCAACATCTTCTCGACGCAGGACGAAGCCGCCGCGGCCGTCGCCGTCGGCCCGACCGGGACCCCCTCGTCGCCGGCCGGCGTCCCGGTGTTCGCGTGGAAGGGCGAGACGCTCGAGGAGTACTGGTGGTGCACCAGCCGGATCTTCGACTGGTCGGCCGAGGCAGCCGCCGCCGGTGCCGACTGGACCGGCCCGAACCTCATCCTCGACGACGGCGGTGACGCGACCATGCTCGTGCACACCGGTGCCGATGCCGAGGCCGCCGGGCGTGTGCCCGAGGCGGGTGCCGACGCGAGCACCGAGTGGAAGATCGTCCTCGACACGGTCGCCGCGTCGCTGCAGGAGTCGTCCGACCGATGGACCCGCATCGCGGCCGACATCGAGGGCGTCACCGAGGAGACCACCACGGGCGTGCACCGCCTGTAC
>NZ_BACZ01000088.1 GCF_000333375.1 Curtobacterium sp. B18 | reverse complement strand
CACGACGAGCGTGCGACGTCGGGGCGCCAGCGCACAGCCGACGGAGGCCACGGCGAAGACCGCCGTGCCGACGAGCATCAGCGGACGCCGGCCGATGCCGTCGCTCACGGGACCGGCGAGCAGCTGGCCGACCGCGAACGCGACGAGGAACGCCGTCAGGGACAGCTGGACGGCACCCGGGGTCGTCCCGAGGTCCCGCGCGATCGCCGGCAGGGCCGGGATGTACATGTCGGTCGCGAACGGCGAGACGCCGACGATCAGGGCGAGCGGCAGGATCGGCGGCAGGCTCGTGGTCGGCCTGGTCGATCCGGTGCGCTCCGTCGTCACGTCGGCAACGCTACGCGCCCCCGAATCGATTCGACAAGGGGTGCGGACCGCATCGACACGGACGGGAGGCGCGGTGCCGGCTGGCACCGCGCCTCCTGGGACGACGCGGTCGCGTCGACGACCGTCGGCCGGTCCGCGCGGATCAGCCGGTGTTCTGCAGGCCGGCCGCGATCCCGTTCACGGTGAGGAGGAGCAGCCGGTGGTCACCGTCCGTCGGGTCCGTGCTGCCCGAGGTGCGGATCGCGCGGAGCGCCCGGAGCTGCAGGTGCGAGAGCGCGTCGACGTACGGGCTGCGGAGCCGGACGGCGCGGGCGAGGACGGGACGGTCCTCGAGGACGTCGCTCCCGCCCGAGACCCGCAGGACCCACTCGCGCGTGCGGAGCATCTCGTCGAGCACCTTGGCGGCGAGGTCGTCACGGTCGGCGAGCTCGAGGTACCGACGGGCGATGTGCTCGTCGGTCTTCGCGAGCGACATCTCGACGTTCTTGATCATGGCGCCGAACAGGGGCCACTCGGTGTACGCGGTGCGGAGGAGCTCCACGTCACCCACGGCCTCGAGCGCGGAACCGAGGCCGTACCACCCCGCGAGGTTGATGCGGGCCTGCGTCCACGAGAACACCCACGGGATCGCGCGGAGGTCCTCGAGCGACTCGACGCTCAGCCCGCGGCGGGCCGGGCGGGAGCCGAGCGGCAGGAGACCGATCTCCTCCATCGGGGTCACGCGTGCGAACCACGGGGCGAACCCGTCGGCCTTCACCAGGCCGTAGAAGGCCTCGCGCGAGACGTCGTCGAGCTGCCGCGCCAGGTCCGCGAAGCGCGTGGCGGCGACGGCGGTGCGGTCCTCGTTCGACGGCGACGACGCGAACAGCGTGGCCGAGGCCATCTG
>NZ_BACZ01000089.1 GCF_000333375.1 Curtobacterium sp. B18 | reverse complement strand
TTGAAGACGAGCGGCGCAGGCTGCGTGCCGTGCTCTTCGGCCGCGACCCGCTCGAGGAACGTGCGGTCGAAACTGGACGAGGCTTCTGCCGGGACGTCCTGCAGGTCGAACGCGAACGGCCGGCCCGGTCGGGGAACATCATCGGCGTGCCCGGCGTGAAGGCGACCTCGTCCCGGCCGACGTCCACGGTCCCGCCGCCGTCGGCGAGCCACATGACGACGTACTCGTCGCAGGCCTCGAGCTCCCCCTGCATCCGGGCGTCGAACCGCGTGGACCGGAATGACATCGTCTCGTCACCGGTGACCCGGAAGCGGTAGGCGAACGGCCGCTCGGTCCGCTGCGCCCGGAACCCCACGCTCGCATAGGCGTCCTCGTACATGTGGATCGCCGCCTCGAGGTCGGCCCCGGACGTCTCGAAACTGATCCTGGGGTCGGGCTCGACGTTCATCGACTGGATCGTGACACGACGCCGCGCCAGTCATCGGATCGATACGCACGTATTGCGGATACCGGCTCACCGGGTGCGCGATCCGGACGACGTGGCCGGATCAAGACGAGCACCCCTTTCGATCCGGCCGCAACCACGGGCGTCGGCACGGCCGCCAGCGCCGCCGCTGCAGCGGTCGCGACCGCGACGGCGCTCAGTGCAGCCCGCGCCGCACCGTCCAGCGGTTCCGGTCCGCGACCCGCTCGTACCGCAGGTCGTCGACGACCATCTGCACGAGGGCGAGCCCGCGCCCGCTCTCGGCCAGGGCGTCGGGGAGCCGGGCGGCCGACGGGTCGATCGGGACGGGGACGCCGTCGTCGGTCAGGTGCGCCTCGACCGCGTCGGACCCGACGTCGAGCCGGAGCGAGCACGACACGCCACGACCGGCCGCGGCGTGCTCGATGACGTTCGAGGTGAGCTCGACGAGCGCGAGCTCGAGGGCCATCCGGTCCTCGGCCGAGAGGGTCGGCTCGGTGTCCCACACGCCCGCGAGGAACGTGTGCACCGCCGTGACGTCGTCCGGCGGACACGCCAGGTCGAGGCGGTGCCCGCCCACGGCGGCGTTCATGCCCAGTCGGTCACCGCGGCGTCCCCGTCCGGGTACGTGCGGAGGATCTTGTCCATGTTGGAGAGCTTGAGGACCATCTCGACCTGGTCGGACGGCGCCGCGATGCGGAGGTCGCCCCCGGCCTGTCGCGCGGCCTTCAGCGACCCGACGAGCGCGCCGAGCCCGGAGGAGTCCATGAACTCCACGCCGGACAGTTCGACGACCACGCGGTTCCGACCCTCGCCGACGACCTTGGCGACGGTCTCGCGGAAGGTCGGCGCCGACACCATGTTGAGCCGGCCGCTGCACTCGAGCACGGCGGAACCCGCGTCCGCTTCGTGTACGACGATGTCCATGTCGGTGCCTCCTGGTGTCGGTGCATGGGTGCACCAAGCAACCTACCGGGTCCGGGTCACGAACTCGTCGAGGCTCGTCCGTCCCGCCGCGTCGCCGCGAGCTGGACGACGACCGCGGCGGCCATGAGCACCGCCATCACCGCGCCCATCGCGATCGCCGTCCCGCCGAGCGCCCCCGCGAGCGGCGTGCCGAGCCCACCGAGGCCGAACGTCAACCCGCCCTGCAGCGCCGCGGCGGTCCCGGGGTGCGCGGCACCGACGTGCTGCGTCCTGGTCATCGCCGCCGGGAGCACGAACCCCCACGCGGCGGTCACGACCGCGAGGCAGACCCAGACCGCCACCGGCCCGGCCACGACGAGGGCGGAGACGAGCACGCCGGTCGCGCCGAGGGTGCCGAGCGCCAGCCCGGACGACAGCAGCGCGTCCTCGGAGAACCGGCCGACCACGCGCCGGAAGACGAGCGTCGTGACGATCATCATCGAGGCGTTCGTGGCGAACACGAGCGTGTACATCCCCTCGGAGAACCCGAACCCCGTCTGGAAGACGAACGAGCTGGTGGCGATGTACGCGAAGAACCCGATCGTCGACAGCACCCCGGTCAGGACGTACGCACGGAACCGCGGGATCGCCATCAGCTCACGGATGCGCGCCCAGGTCGCACCGAGCC
>NZ_BACZ01000090.1 GCF_000333375.1 Curtobacterium sp. B18 | reverse complement strand
CTTTCCACGGTTTCTGTGTCGTAGCTAACGCATTAAGCGCCCCGCCTGGGGAGTACGGCCGCAAGGCTAAAACTCAAAGGAATTGACGGGGGCCCGCACAAGCGGCGGAGCATGCGGATTAATTCGATGCAACGCGAAGAACCTTACCAAGGCTTGACATACACCGGAAACGGCCAGAGATGGTCGCCCCCTTGTGGTCGGTGTACAGGTGGTGCATGGTTGTCGTCAGCTCGTGTCGTGAGATGTTGGGTTAAGTCCCGCAACGAGCGCAACCCTCGTTCTATGTTGCCAGCGCGTTATGGCGGGGACTCATAGGAGACTGCCGGGGTCAACTCGGAGGAAGGTGGGGATGACGTCAAATCATCATGCCCCTTATGTCTTGGGCTTCACGCATGCTACAATGGCCGGTACAAAGGGCTGCGATACCGTAAGGTGGAGCGAATCCCAAAAAGCCGGTCTCAGTTCGGATTGAGGTCTGCAACTCGACCTCATGAAGTCGGAGTCGCTAGTAATCGCAGATCAGCAACGCTGCGGTGAATACGTTCCCGGGCCTTGTACACACCGCCCGTCAAGTCATGAAAGTCGGTAACACCCGAAGCCGGTGGCCTAACCCTTGTGGAAGGAGCCGTCGAAGGTGGGATCGGTGATTAGGACTAAGTCGTAACAAGGTAGCCGTACCGGAAGGTGCGGCTGGATCACCTCCTTTCTAAGGAGCATCTGGCTCGTCGTGTCCTTCGGGGTGGGATGGGTCCAGGCGCCGGATCGAGACGAACGTTCTCGCCGGTAGCTCATGGGTGGAACATTGACAGTGCAGTCGTCAGCGTAGCTGTCGGCCTCAGTACGACCTGCTTGCGGGTCTGGAACGGGTTGGTGGTGAGCGCAGGTGGCTGGTGCACGTTGTTGGGTCCTGAGGGACCAGGCTTCCTGACCGTAATGGTTGGGGGTTGAGCCGTGACTGGGGCCTTCGGGTGCTGGTTGGGTTCTTCGGTGGGCCGCATGAAGCTGACACGCATGTGTTGGGGGAGTGTGGCGCCGATCGTATGTTGAGAACTACACAGTGGACGCGAGCATCTTAGATCGCTCGAGACGGTGGTCATCTTTCGGGGTGGCCTGGTGTCGAGTCGATCGCAATTTTAATCTTTGTGGTCAAGTTTCTAAGAGCAAACGGTGGATGCCTTGGCATCTGGAGCCGAAGAAGGACGTAGAAATCTGCGATAAGCCTCGGGGAGCTGATAATCGAGCTGTGAGCCGAGGATTTCCGAATGGGGAAACCCCGCCAGGCGACTTGTCGACCTGGTGACTCCCGCCTGAATATATAGGGCGGGTAGAGGGAACGTGGGGAAGTGAAACATCTCAGTACCCACAGGAAGAGAAAACAACATGTGATTCCGTGAGTAGTGGCGAGCGAAAGCGGATGAGGCTAAACCGATCATGTGTGATAGCCGGCGGGCGTTGCATGGTCGGGGTTGTGGGACACGTCACTCAGTTCTGCCGGACTGGGGCGGTTACAGCGCATCATAGTCGAACCGGTTTGAGCAGTCCGGCCGCGGGCAGCGGGACCCACTGCCCGGTCCAGACCATCACGAGCCCGAGGACCGCGTCGATCGCCGCACTCGTCGCGACGACGAGACCGGCGCGGCCGATCGGCTCGCGGAGTCCGAGCAGCCGGACGACGGGCAGGCCCGGCACGACCAGGAGCGCGACGAGCACGACGGCGGTGC
>NZ_BACZ01000091.1 GCF_000333375.1 Curtobacterium sp. B18 | reverse complement strand
CCACCGAAGAGGGCAATTACGACCTAGTCGGCAACAACACTCCTGTTTTGTTCATCCGCGACGCCATCAAGTTCCCGGACTTCATCCGTTCGCAGAAGCGTCTGCCCGGTTCGCACCTGCGCGACCACGACATGCAGTGGGACTTCTGGACCCTGTCGCCCGAGTCCGCGCACCAGGTCACGTGGCTCATGGGCGACCGTGGCCTGCCGGCGAGCTGGCGCGAGATGGACGGCTTCGGGTCGCACACCTACCAGTGGATCAACGCAGCGGGCGAGCGCTTCTGGGTGAAGTACCACTTCATCACCGAGCAGGGCCACAAGACCCTGACGCAGGAGGACGCCGACCGCATCGCCGGCGAGGACGCGGACTTCCACATCCGCGACCTGCACGCGGGGATCGAGCGCGAGGACTTCCCGCGCTGGACCCTCAAGGTGCAGGTCATGCCGTACCAGGACGCCGCGAGCTACCGCTTCAACCCGTTCGACCTGACGAAGGTGTGGCCGAAGGGCGACTACCCGCTCATCGAGGTACGGCACGATGGAGCTCAACCGCAACCCGGAGAACTACTTCGCCGAG
>NZ_BACZ01000092.1 GCF_000333375.1 Curtobacterium sp. B18 | reverse complement strand
TCGGCCGTCCGCCGCCTGGAAGAGTTCATCACCTGGCAGAAGGACTTCGTCGACGAGATCGGGTACGACAAGCTCAAGGCCTTCACCTCGGGCCTCGGGCAGGAGTTCGCGGCCGACAACGCGTTCCAGACCGGCCAGGTCGCGATGCAGATCGACGGCGAGTACCGCACGGCGTTCATCAAGGACCAGAAGCCGGACCTCGACTACGGCACCGCGCCGACGCCGGTGATGGACGGCCTCGGCCACTACGGATCGACCTACATCGCGGGCAACGTCGCGGGCATCGCCAAGGGCTCGAAGCACCCCGAGCTCGCGTGGGCGCTGCTCAAGTACCTCTCCACGAACACCGACGCGCAGGTCACGATGGGCAACGGGTTGAAGAACATCCCGACGCTCACCTCGGCGCTGCAGTCCCCCGACCTCGAGGTCGACGAGAACTACAAGACCTTCGTCGACGTGGCGGGCAACGCGGACACGATGACCTCGCCCGGCACCGCAGACGGCGCCGCGTACATCGGCACGTTCACGAAGTTCTGGCAGGCGTACCAGGAGAACGGCGGGAACCTCGACGCCAAGCTCAAGCAGCTCGACTCCGACATCGACAACGCCAACCAGCTGGCTGGTCCGTGATGAGCGTCACCACCAAGACGACCGGCCGGGAGGCGCGGCTCGCCCGCGCCGCCCGGCCCACGGCCCCGACGGGGTCCGGTCCGGTGCCCCCGACGGCTCCACGGCGTCGGCCCCGCTCCGCCGAGTCGCGGCGTCGGCTCGTCGCCCTGACGATGCTGGCGCCGGCCCTGGCGGGCCTCGTGATCTTCTTCGCCTACCCGCTCGTCGCGTCGGTGTTCTACTCGTTCACCCGCTACAACCAGCTGCAGGAACCCGAGTTCGTCGGCCTGCTGAACTACCGGTTCCTGTTCACGCAGGACCCGCAGATCGGCCCCGCGGTCGTCAACACCCTGTGGTTCGTGGTCATCCTCGTACCGGTCCGGATCGTCTGCGGCCTGCTCGTCGCGGGACTCCTCAGCCGGGCGAAGACGGCCACCGGGTTCTGGCGGACGCTGTTCTACCTGCCCGCACTGGTGCCGCCGGTCGCGAGCGTCGTCGCGTTCGTGTTCCTCTTCAACCCGGGGACGGGGCCCGTCAACCAGATCCTGCGGGTCTTCGGGATCGACGGGCCGCTGTGGTTCAACGACCCGGCGTGGTCGAAGCCCTCGCTCGTGATCATGGGCGTCTGGGTGATGGGCGACATCATGATCATCTTCCTGGCGTCGCTGCTCGACGTGCCCCGCGACCTGTACGAGGCGGCGTCGCTCGACGGTGCGAACGGCGTCCAGCAGGTGCGGCACATCACGCTGCCGACGATCGCTCCGGTCATCGGCTTCGCGGTCGTCACGGGGGTGATCGCCGCTCTGCAGTACTTCACCGAGGCGGCGGTCGCGTCGGGCGTCGCGAGCGGCAAGGCGACCATCGGGGGCGGGACCGCGGCGCAGCTCGGCTACCCGGGCACCTCGCTCCTGACCTACACCGAGCTGCTCTACCAGCACGGGTTCGCGAACTTCCAGTTCGGCTACGCGTCCGCGATGGCCGTGGTCCTGTTCGTCATCACCGCGATCGTGCTCGTGCTCACGATGCGCCGGATCAGCGTGTTCCGACCGGAGGAGTCCTGATGACCGCCGTCTCCCAGTCCCCGCTCGCCCGGGCTCCCCGCGGCGCGGCACCCGGTGCTGCTCGCGGCCCGCGCCGGAGCGTGCTGCTCTGGATCGCGGAACACGCGGTCCTCGTGGCACTCGGCGTGCTGACGATCGCCCCGATCGTGTTCGTGGTCCTGACCTCGCTCATGTCGAGCAACCAGGCACTCACCGCGTCGATCCTGCCGCGCCCGTTCGACTTCTCGAACTACGGCCGGGTCTTCACCGAGCTGCCGCTCGCGCAGTGGTTCGGCAACTCGTCGATGTACGCGGTGCTCGCCACCGCGTTCATGCTGGTCAGCTCGGTCCCGGCGGCGTACGCGCTCGCCCAGATCCGGTTCCGGGGCGCGAACCTGGTCTTCACGGTGATCATCGTCGCGATGCTCCTGCCCCCGCAGGTGACCGCGGTGCCGGTCTACGTGATGTGGTCCGAACTGCACCTGACCGGCACGCTCTGGCCGCTCATCCTGCCGAACCTGCTCGGCGACGCGTTCAGCATCTTCCTGCTCCGTCAGTTCTTCATGACGATCCCGAAGGAGTACGGCGACGCCGCCCGCATGGACGGCTGCAGCGAGTGGGGCGTGCTCTGGCGGGTCGTCGTGCCGATGGCTCGGCCGGGCATCGCGTCGGCGGCGATCTTCATGTTCTTCCACTCGTGGAACGACTACTACGGCCCGCTGCTGTACGCGTCCGAGAACCAGGCCGCCTGGCCGGTGGCGTACGGGCTCGCCACGTTCCGCGGCCAGCACGGCACCGACTGGTCGATGACGATGGCGATGACCGTCGTCGTCATGGTCCCCGTCGTCGTCATCTTCTTCTTCGCACAGAAGGCATTCGTCGAGGGCATCGCGCTCACCGGCGTGAAGGGATAGCACTCCAGTGAAACTCGCAGTCATCGGTGGCGGATCCACCTACACCCCCGAACTCGTGGACGGCTTCGCCCGGCTCCGCGACCAACTGCCCATCGACGAGCTCTGGCTCGTCGACCCCGACCCCGTCCGCCGCGAACTCGTCGGCGGCGTCGCGAAGCGGATGTTCGCGCACGCCGGCCACCCGGGCACGATCCACGTCACGGACGACGTGGTCGCCGGGGTCAGCGACGCCGACGCGGTGATGTTCCAGCTCCGGATCGGCGGGCAGGCCGCCCGGCACCAGGACGAGACCTGGCCGCACGAGGCCTGCTGCATCGGACAGGAGACCACCGGACCCGGCGGGTTCGCGAAGGCGCTCCGCACGGTCCCGGTGGTGCTCGAGTACGCCGAGCTCGTCCGGCAGCACGCCAAGCCGGACGCCTGGATCGTCGACTTCACGAACCCTGTCGGCATCGTCACCCGGGCCCTGCTCGAGGCCGGCCACCGCGCCGTCGGCCTGTGCAACGTGGCGATCGGCTTCCAGCGCCGCTTCGCGGAGGAGTTCGACGTCGCGCCGTCGGCCGTCCGGCTCGACCACGTCGGCCTCAACCACCTGACGTGGGAGCGCGGCGTCCACGTGACGGACGCTTCCGGCGAGCGCGACGTCCTGTCCGAACTGCTCGCTGCCGACACCGGCGCCCTCGACCGGATGGCGGAAGAAGCGTGCACATGCCCGCCGACCTCATCCGGCTTGCAGCACGCCGTGCCCTCTTACTACCTGCGCTTCTTTCTA
>NZ_BACZ01000093.1 GCF_000333375.1 Curtobacterium sp. B18 | reverse complement strand
CGTCCCACGACGCGTGCGTCACCCGGCGGCGAGCGCCGCCGTCCACACCGCGTGGAGTTCGTCCGCCGCGCCCGGGTGCGCCACGAGGAACGGCTCCCCCACCGGCGGGAAGCCCTCGACCGCACCCTCCCGGGTCAGCACGACCCCGCCGGCCTCGTGGACGAGCAGGACCGCCGCGCCGTGGTCGACCGGGTTGAACGCCGACACGCAGCCGCCGATCCCCCGTCCGGCCGCGACCTGCGCGATCGTGAGCGTGCCGGACCCCTGCACCCGCAGCGTGCACGACCGGTCCGCGAGGGCGTCGAGGAACGCCCCGAACCCGGGCCACGGCCGGTGTCCGTCGAGCTCGGTGCCGACGACGGCGCCGGCGAGTGCCCGTGGTGCGTCGTCGAGGCGCAGCGTCCGGTCGCGGAGGGTGGCCCCGCGTCCGCTCCGGGCCTCGAGCACCTCGCCCCGCCACGGGTCCGCGACGACACCGACGAGCGGCCGGCCGCCACGGGTGAGGCAGAGCGACATCGAGGTCCACGGCACCCCGTTCGCCAGGTTCGTCGTGCCGTCCACCGGGTCGAGGTACCAGCGGTGCCGGTCACCGGGGGCCGCGCCGTACTCCTCGCCGGTGAACCCGTGCGTCGGGAACGCCATCCGCACCCGGGACCGCACGTGCTGCTCGACGAGCCGGTCGACGTCGGTGACGAGGTCGGCCGGGTGCGCCTTGGTGGCGACCTCGCCGACCGGGTGCTCCCGGGTGAACGCGATCACCTCGTGCGCGAGCCGGTGCGCGAGGGCCTGCGCGCGCGACGCGACCTCGGTCTCGGTCGGCTCGCGGTCCGGCTCCGGCCAGCCGTCGCGTTCGGCCCGGGCCAGGGCGGCACGGATCGCGGCGACGTCGTTCGTCGTGATCGAGTCGACGCCGGCCGTGGCTGCCCAGACGGCCGGTTCGGCGTCGTCGAGGGTCCAGACCGAGACGCGCAGTCCGAGGTCGCGGGCGGCACGGACGGTGCGCGGGGTGAGGAACGCGAGGTCGAGGTTCAGCGTCGAGGGAGTGAGGGCGACCAGGTCCGCCGCGGTCGGCGGGTCGAGCGACTCCCACGCGAGCCAGACGTCGGCGTCCGGCAGGACCTCGCGGACCGCGGCCATGGCCGCCGGCGCACCGCACCACGCGACCCCGGTGCCCGCCCGGGACGCGGCGACGGTCCGGGCGGCGACCCGCGCGTCCTCGGGGTCGGTCAGGTCGACCAGCAGCGAGCTCCGGCACCCGTCGAGTCGCTCGAGGACGGCGTCGAGGCGCGGGATGCGGTCGAGTCCGTTCCCGAGCCGGGCGACGTCGCACCAGTCCACCTCGGACACCCGTCGGGCGTCGCCCCACAGCCGGCCGAGGGTCTCGTCGTGGAGCAGGACCGCGACGCCGTCGGCCGTCCGGCGGACGTCGACCTCGATGGTCTCGGCGCCGAGCGCCTCGGCGACCGCGATGGCGGGCAGCGTGTTCTCACGGCGGACGCGCGGTGCGCCGCGGTGCGCGACGAGCAGTGGGACCCGCGGGCCCCGCGACGGCTGCGGGTCGGTCCGCCGGTCCATCGGGGCCGAGACCTCCTGCGTGGTCACCGTGCGGCCTCGACGAGCACGCCGTCGCGGTGGACGAGCACGTCGCCGATCCGCACGCCGGTCTCGGTGCCGACGACCGGCGGGACACCGGTGACGTACGCGCGTAGCTCGGCGCCGTCCGCGGCGAGCACCACCTCGGCGAAGTGTCCGCGCACGAGGACCCGCACCACGGTCGCCCGGAGCGGCACACCGTCGGCGAGCGCCACCTGCTCGGGCCGGACGAGGACCGTGTCGCCGGGGCGCGTCACGACCCCGGTGGCGGCGAGGAAGCGACCCGAGACGACGCTCGTCGACCCGATGAACGACGCCACGAACCCGGTGGCGGGCCGGGCATACAGCTCGGTGGGCGCCGCGATCTGCTCGATGCGGCCGTCGTGCATCACGGCGATCCGGTCGGAGATGCTGAGCGCCTCGTCCTGGTCGTGCGTGACGATCACGGTCGTGATGCCGAGGCGCTGCTGGATGCGGCGGATCTCGTCGCGGACGCTCACCCGGAGCTTCGCGTCGAGGTTGGACAGCGGCTCGTCGAGGAGCAGGACGTCGGGCTCCTGCACGATCGCCCGGGCGAGGGCGACCCGCTGCTGCTCGCCGCCGGAGATGGCGGTCGGGCGCGAGCCGGCGTGGTGCGCGAGCCCGACGAGCTCGAGGGCGTCCCGGACCCGCTCGGCGACCCGCTGTTTCGGCACGCGACGGGTCCGGAGCGGGAAGGCGACGTTCTGCGTCACGGTCATGTGCGGCCAGAGCGCGTAGTTCTGGAACACCATCGCACTCGGTCGACGCTCCGGTCCGAGGGCCGTGACGTCGCGGTCGCCCATCGTGACGGTCCCGGCGTCGGCGGCGAGGAACCCGGCGACCATGCGGAGCGTCGTGGTCTTGCCGCACCCGGACGGGCCGAGGAGCGAGACGAGCTCGCCCTTCGCCACGTCCAGGTCGATGCCCGCCACGACGTCGCGCCCTCCGAGGGTCTTCCGCAACCCCCTGACGGTCAGGCCGCCGGTGCGGGTGGCGTCCGGCCGGTCGGCCGGGTGGTCGTGGGCCGGGAGGCGCGGTGCGCGTTCCGCGACGAGCGCGTGCTCCGTCATGGGGTCGCCTTTCGAGCTGGTGGTGGTCATCGGATCTGGAACCCGTCCGCGAGGCGGCCGCCCATGATGTGCTTCCGCGCGAGCGTCATCAGCACGATCGACGGGATGCTCAGCGCGATCGCGAACACCGCCGACACCTGGCGCGGCGAGTTCAGGACGAGCGAGTACATCGCGGTCGGCATGGTCATGTAGGTCGGGGCGCCGACGAGGTAGGTGCCCTGGGCCTCGTCGAACGAGGCGAGGAAGCTCATCACCACGGCGACGAGGATGCCGGGCCAGGCGATCGGGAAGGTGACGCTCCAGAACGTGCGCCACCGGCTCGCACCGGCGTCGCGGGCGGCCTCCTCGAGGGCGCGCGGCACGGCCGAGAACGCCGCGGCGGGGAGCCAGGTCATGAACACCACGCACCCGAGCACGTGCACGATGAGGATGCCGGTGACGGTGTTCATCAGGTTCAGCGCCGTGAACATCGCCGACATCGTGACGAACAGCCCCATCTTCGGGAAGGCGTTCGTGGCGAACAGCCCGACGAGCACGAGGCGCCGCCCGGGGAACTCGATGCGGCTGATCGCCCACGCGGCCGGCAGGCACACGACCGCGGCGATCCCGACCGTGAGCGGGGCGAGCACGAGGGAGTTCTGGATCGCGACGCCGAGGGTCGGGTCGTCGAAGACCCGCCCCCACCACTGGAGCGTCCACCCGTCCGGCAGCAGGTTCGGGTAGGTCCACGTCGTCGCGAACGCCCGTGCGGCGAGCCAGAGCAGCGGCCCGGCGATGAAGACCGCGAGGACGACGGCGGTGGCCCAGACGAGGGCGGTCCCGGTCACGCGTGCGATCACGACTGCGCCTCCTTGTTCGTGTCGGCCAGCTCACGGGCGTTCGTCCGCACCGTCGACCGGAGGTAGAACACGCTCGCGGCGGCAGCGAACGCGAACACGATGAACGCCATCGCGGTCGACTGCTGCGGCCGGTTGTAGGCCTGGAAGTACTTCGAGATGTCGACGCCGAGCATCGTCGGCGCGTTCGGGCCGGTGAAGTACGGGACGGTGAACGACCCGAGCACCCCGATCACCGTGAAGGTCGTCGCGATCACCAACGGGGTCTTCGCCATCGGCAGGAGCACCTGCCAGACGACACGCCACGTGCTCGCGCCGGCGTCCTTCGCCGCCTCGACCAGGGCGTCGGGGGTCCCCTGCAGCGCGCCGGCGATCATCAGCACCGCGAACGGCAGGCTCGTCCAGACGCTGCCGAACACGACCGCGACGAGGGTGTACCCCCACACCGGCACGTCGAGCCCGACCTGTGCGCCGAGGCTCCGCAGGAAGCCCTGCGCGTCGGTGAACGTCAGGATCGACCAGCTCGCGATCACCACCGGGACGAAGATCGGGACCACCGCCAGCACGCTCAGGGTCTTGCCGAGCACACCGCCCCGGAGCCGCAGGATCACGGCGACGACCACGGCGAGCGCGACGGTCAACCCGGTCGACAGCGCCGTGACGCCGGGGGTCGCCACGAGGTCCCGGAGGAACGTCGGGTTGCCGAGCAGCGTGCCGTAGACCGCGAGGGAGAACCCGCGCACGGTGTCGCCGCCGATGTCCGCGAGCGCCTGGTTGAGGCCGCCCGTGAACCCGAGGCTGAAGAGTGCGGCGTTGACGACCGGGACGCCGACGAACAGCACGACGACGAGGACGGGTGCCGCGACGAGCGCGAGGCCGGTCGCCCGTGCGCGACGCGCCTGGCGACTCCGGAGCGCGCGCCGGTCCGTCTGGTGGGGCGCGTCCTGGACCGGTGGCGGGGCGGGCGGGAGGCCCGTGGCGGACGCGCCACGGGCCTCCCGGTCGGCGACCTGGGTCACTGCGGGACCTTCGCGTCCCAGGCCGCGTTCATGTCCGCGGCGAAGTCGCTCTGGAAGCCGAGCCGGAGGTTCGACGGGTCGGCGTCGGCGAACTGCTCCGAGACGGACTTCGGGAGCGAGTCCAGCGGGATCACCGGGTAGCCCGAGACGGCACTCGCGACGAGCTGCTGCCCGGACGAGCTGAGGACGAAGTCGGCGAGCTCCTCGGCCGCACGCTTCTGCGCGGTGGGCTCGGTCTTCGGGATGCCGAGGAAGCTCGCGCTGCCCGTGAACGACGGGTCCGCGATCTGCACCGCCTCGACCGTCTTCGGGATGATCCCGGTCTTCTGCGAGGTGATGAACTGGTCACTCCACACCGGCGCCATCGAGATCTGGCCGGACCCGAGCATCTGGACGACCTGGTCGTTGCCGTTCGGGTAGACGCCCTTCTGGTACATCGACGGGCCGAGGTCCTTCAGGGTCTGGAACCCCTTGTCCCACTTCGACTCGAGGGACTTGTCGTACGAGGTCTGCATCGTCTCCTGCTCGGAGTCCGACAGGTACTTCGCGAGGACCGTCGCGACGAACGACCCGCCGGAACCGCCCGACGAGGGCGAGTTGTAGGCGAACTGGCCCGGGTTGGCGCGGATCCAGGCGAGGAGGTCGTCGAGGGTCTTCGGCGGGTCCGTCACCTTCTTCGAGTCGTAGGCGAGCAGGACGCTCGAGGCGCGGTACGGGATCGCGCTCGTGCCGCCCTGCTGCTTGGTGGCCTCGGGGACGTTCGCGAGGTTCGGGATGCTCGTGGCACTGACCTTCGTGAGGAGTCCGGCCTTGCCGGCGGTCGAGACGAAGCCCGCGTCGACGAGGTCGTACGCCACGCGCTTGCCCGCCTTGACCGCGGTGGCGAGGTTCGCCTGGGTCTGGGCGTCGTGCTCGCCGTGCAGGTCGATGCTCGTGCTGACATGGATCGTCGGGTGCTGCTTCTCGAACGCGGGGATGAGCGACTTCTCCCAGAGGTCCTGGACGTTGGTGTCGCCGCTGATGAACACGGTGAGGTCGGTCGTGCCGCTGCTGGGGTCGGCGGCGTTCGAGGCGTTGGCGCTCTGCACGCAGCCGGACAGTGCGACGGTCGCGGCGGCGGCGATCGCGAGGCCGGCGAGGGCTCGGGTCTTCACGGTGGTGGTCTCCCTGGGTCGTGGGGGTGTGCGGGGTGGGGCTGGGGTGTGCGGGGTGGAGCTCGCGCGGTGACGCGGTGCGGGAACGTTCCCGCACCGAGGTCGAGTGTCGCGCTGCCGGGTGAACGCGAGGTACCGTGGGGGTCGCCCCCGGGTGAACTCCGCGCGGCGCGCCCCGCGCTGTGCCCCTTCCACCGCACGGTGCGCCCTCCGCCGCTCGGTGCGAGGTTGCCCGCTCCGTGACCGCCTGCAACCTCGCACCGCGCGCGCAAGCCGCCCGCCGCCCGCGGGCGCCGCACCGTGCGCCCTCCGCCGCTCGGTGCGAGGTTGCCCGCTCCGTGCCCGCCTGCAACCTCGCACCGAGCGGGCAAGCCGCCCGCCAGCGACGAAGCGCGCACGGTGCGCCCGCGCTCGACCCCGCCCCGCCTCCGAACAAGTCCGCACCGTGCGCGGACGGTTCCCTCAGCGCGACATCCGCACGCCGGCCTGGCGGAGCTTCGCCCGCAGGACCCACTCGTTCAGCAGGTCCGACCAGGTCAACCGGAGCACCCTGCGCACCTCCGGGAACGCACGGAGCCGGTCCTCGCGGAGCTTCTCGTCGACCAGCGCCTCCTGCGGTGTCCGCCCGTGCAGGTACTCGCTGCGCTGGTACTTCACGGAGCCGTCGAACTCGACGACCACGCCCGACTCCGGGAACCAGAAGTCCACGACGATGTCCGGCTCGCCCGCCGATCGGAATCGGTGCTGGAGGACCGGCGCCGGCGTGCCGAACTGGTCGAACCGAGCCCGCGCGTACGACTCCCCCGGCGAGCCCGAGGCCGCGTCGGCGAACTCGACCGCGCGGAGCGCACGCCGCCGCCCCTTCTGTCCCCGCCGTGCCACGGCCGCTCGCACCAGTTCCCGTTCGACCGCCCGGCCGAGGAGCGCATCGAGGGCGACGACCGCGTCGGCGAAGGGCAGCGTCAGCGCGAGGTCCGTCGCGAGCCGCTCCAGCCCGCACAGCAGCAGACCGTCCGAGGTCGTCACGACCGGGCGGTTCCACTCGGGATCGAGGTCGGCGTGGACGACGAAGGTGCCGTTCGTCGTCCGTCGGTCCGCGCCGGTCGAGGTCACGTGGACGCGGGTCGGCGGCGGGGTGAGGAGCGGCACGCCGAACACCACGGCCGCGGACACGTGCGACACGAGGTCCCCGTCTCGGATCCGATCCGCGACCGAGCGCACCCGGACGAGGTGCTGCTCGCTGGAGCGGAGAGCCGCCCAGCCCGCAGACTCGGCGTACAGACCACGGGCGACCCGGGTGAGTTTTCCCGCCGCGGCCCGGCGCCGGATGACGTCGGACTCGTCCGGCCGCCGTGCTGACGTTCGGTAGGTGAGGACTTCGGGGACCGGTGCGAGGTTGAGGTTCGTCGACATGCCCCGATGTTCCGGAGTTCCCCGAACGGGTGAGGCGTCGGACCAAAGCCCTGTGGACGGTGCGTCCCGCTGCCCAGGATGTGGAGGGATGAGCCCGGCCGCAGAACGCTGCGAGAATGTGGGGGTGAACACACGCACCTGGGGTTGGCTCGCAGCCGTCATCGACGTCGTCCTCATCGTCGTCTTCGCGCTCATCGGCCGTTCCTCGCACGGTGAGGGCAACACCGCACTGGGGGTCTGGACGACGGCCTACCCGTTCCTCGCGGGCTGGGCGATCGCCTACGTCACGAGCGGCGCGTGGTCGCGGCCGCTGCGGTTCTGGCCGACCGGCGTCGTCGCCTGGATCCTCACGGTGTTCGTGGGCATGGCGATCCGCGTCGCCACGGGCCAGGGCGACGTCGACGGCAACCCGCTGCCGATCTCCTTCGTCATCGTCGCGACGATCGTGCTCGGTGTGTTCCTGCTCGGCTGGCGCGCCGTCGTCCGCGGGATCCTCCGACTCCGCGCACCCCGCTCCCGGCAGGACGCCGCAGCGACCGACGCGTGAACGGCAGCCGCGGGTCCCAGCCGACCATCCTCGACGTCGCCGCGCGGGCGGGTGTCTCGAAGTCGGCGGTGAGCCGCGTCCTCTCCGGCACCGGGCGGTTCTCCGACGAGACACGAGAGCGGGTCGAGCGCGCAGCCGCCGAGCTCGGGTACGTCGCCAACGCGATGGCGCGCGGCCTCGTCAGCGGACGCACGCACACCATCGGGATGCTCGTCCGCGACGCCTCGTCGATGGTGTACGCCGCTCTTCACGCCGTGATGGAACGCCGTGCCTCGGAGCTCGGCTACCGCGTGGTCACCACGACGGGCGTCGGACGGGTCGAGGACGAGAAGAGCGCCCTCGCCGCGCTCGTCTCGATGCGGGTCGACGGCCTCGTGGTCTGCAGCGGGCTCATGCCGGCGACCGACATCGCGGAGTTCGCCCCACGGATCGCCACGGTGGTCGCCGGACGGCCCGAACTGCACCCCGCACTGTCGAGCGTGTACTGCGATGAGGTCGGAGGCGGTGCAGCCATCGCGGACGCCGTCGCCGACGCCGGGCACACGACGGTCGCCGTGCTGACCGTCCCGCTCGGCGACGCGATCACGCAGCACGCGCGCTCGGCGGCGATGCTCGAGCGGCTCCGCGCGCGCGGCACACGGGTCATCGACATCGACGCCAGCTTCGTGCGACCGCCCGGCGATGTCGCGGCCGACATCGTCGGTGCGATGCAGGAGTCGGACGTCAGCGCGGCGATGTGCCCGACGGACCGACTCATGCTCGACGTCTGCGAGGCACTCGGCCACCGCGGGGTCGAGGTCCCGCGCGACCTGTCCGTCACCGGCTTCGACGGGGTCTACCCGCTGGCGAGCGACTGGATCGGCTTCACGACCCTGCAGCAGCCGATCGAGCGCATCGGCCGCGAGGCGATCGACCTCGTCATCGGCCGCATCGACGACCCCGCGCGTCCTGTCGAGCACCGCTCACTGCGTGGCACGGTGATCGCCGGCCGCACACTCCTCCCGCGCTGAGGGACGAACCACGCACGGTGCGGGCTCCGCGGTTCCGTGCCGGCTTGGCCGAACCCGCACGGTGCGACGTATGACGGGCGGTGCGCTCTTCGTCGTCCGGTGCAGGGTTCGCCAGCACAGCACCGTGCGAGGTTCGCCAGCCCGTGCAGTGACGACGGCATGGTGCGGCGCCAGAAGGGCGCACGGAGCGAGCAACCTCGCACCGACCGACGAGCCCCGCACCGTGCGCCGTCCCCCGCACAGCGTCCGCGCGCCAGAAGGGCGCACGGGAGGAACAACCTCGCACCGACTGACGGGATCCGCACCGTGCGAGTCGCGCCTCGGCAGCCGCGCGCCGCGCCGCCGCGCGCCGCGCCGCCGCGGGCCCCGCCCACGCGCCGCGCCGCGCCGCCGCCGCACCCGCGTCAGAACAAGCCGGAGCGGGGCGTCTCCTCCGGGCCGTCGAACCCGCGGAACATGTCGGACACGAGCGCCTCGATCTGCGGCTCGACCAGCCGCTCCACGGCCTCGGCGATCCGCGGACGGTGGTCGATCAGCGCCAGGCACACGGCCGTGCCCGTGGCCCGTGCGCACTCGTCGGAGAGCTCGATCTCGTGCCGGAGCGCCGCCTTCGCCTCGTCCGACAAGGGTTCGCGCGGCGCCTGCTCGTGCGCGCCCGTGCCGGTCAGCTCGCCGAGCGTGAACAGGAACGGCTCCCCCGGTGAGGGCTCGGGGTCGACGTCGAGCCCCTGGAACTCCGGCTGCAACCCCTCGGTCGGTTGGTACCCGGCGTGCCGCTTCCGCGCGTCCGCCCGCTCGAGCTCACGGTGCAGCAGCGGCAGGTTCTTCGCCGTGTAGTCGTCGACGGCGTCCTCGATGATGGTCGAGATGCGCCCGATCAGCGCGTGCTGGACCGCGTGCGGCACGTCCGGTCCGAAGCCCGCCGCCGAGGCGATCGGCGACCCCGTGCACTTCCGACAGATCCGGGTGCGGGGCCGCGCGGTGCCGATCTGCCACCGTGGCAGCCAGCGCAGCCAGACCTCGACAGCGCTCCGCACGCGTCCGTCGATGCCGTCCATGCCCCAACAGTAAGCCTGGAGGCGCGGATCACCCCCGCCATCCGGCGCGCGCGCACGAAACGGTCGGGTCCGTCAGCCCGTCGGTTCCGTCACGAAGTCGATGAGTTCCTCGACGCGGCCGAGGAGCTCCGGCTCCAGGTCGGCGAACGTGCGCACCTGCCCGAGGATCCGCTGCCACGCCCGGGCGATGTCGGCCTGCTCGGCGGCGGGCCAGCCGAGCGCCTGGCAGATGCCCTTCTTCCACTCGATCGAGCGCGGGATCGTCGGCCACGCCTGCAGCCCCACGCGAGCGGGCTTCACGGACTGCCAGACGTCGACGAACGGGTGTCCGACGACGAGCACGTGCGCGCCCCACTTCCCGCGCATCACCGCGTCGGCGAACCGGGACTCCTTCGACCCGGGCACGAGGTGGTCGACGAGCACCCCGACACGACGGTCGCGCGTCGGCTGGAACTCGTCGAGCACGTCGGCGAGGTTGTCCACGCCGGAGAGCTCCTCGACGACGACGCCCTCGACGCGCAGGTCGGCCCCCCAGACCTTCTCGACGAGCTCCGCGTCGTGCTTGCCCTCCACCATGATCCGGGAGGGCAGGGCCACCCGCGCACGCTGCGACTCCACCGCGAACGATCCGGACGCGGTGCGGAGGCGACCGCCGTCGGAGGCGTGCCGCACCGCCGGGGCCGAGCCGCGCCTCCCGGCACCCGCACCACCCGCCGGGCCCGCACCCGCACCACCCGCCGGGCTCCGCCGCCCCACCGGCGCCTGCGGGCGTCCCAGGGTGACGAGCTCGCCCTCGAGCAGGAACTGCCCGCCGAACGGGAACGAGCGGGTGCGCCCCTTCCAGTCCTCGAGCTCGACGGTGCCGGCCTCGAGCCGGACCACGGCGCCGGCCCAGCCGGTCACGGGGTCCTCGAGGACCATGTCCCGTTCGAGCGGCACCTGCCGCACCTTCTGCACCCCGCGCGAGCGCCAGTCGCCCGAGAGCACGTCACTGCCGTACCGGTCGTCGTCCACCCGCACGAGGGTACTGTCGTCCTCGGCCCGGACGACGTCGACGGGCCGGACACCCCACCATCTCGACGGAAGGCCCACCCGTGCGCGCTGCCATCATCCACGCCCCGAACGACATCCGCGTCGAGGACCGCGACCAGCCCGAGCTCCTCACGCCGAAGGACGCCGTCGTCAAGGTCGTCGCGGCGTGCGTGTGCGGCTCGGACCTCTGGCCGTACCGCGGCGTCACCGAGACGAAGGCGGCGCACGGGATCGGTCACGAGCTCGTCGGCGAGGTCGTGGCGGTCGGCGGCGACGTGCACGACCTGCACGTCGGCGACTTCGTCATCTCCCCCTTCACCATGAACGACGGCACCTGCCAGGCCTGCCGCCACGGCATGACGACCGGCTGCGAGCACCTGTCCGGCTTCGGCGGGAAGGACGCCTACGGCGACCCGGTCGGCGGCGCGCAGGCCGAGTACGTCCGCATCCCGGACGCGGCCGCGACGCTCGTCGCGGTCCCCGGCCCGGTCGACCCGGCGCTCGTGCCCTCCCTGCTCACGCTGTCCGACGTCTTCTCCACCGGGCACCACGCCGCGGTCTCGGCGGCGGTCGGTCCGGGCAAGACCGTCGTCGTGGTGGGCGACGGCGCGGTCGGGCTCTCCGCCGTCCTGGCCTCGAAGCGGCTCGGCGCCGAGCGCATCATCGCGATGAGCCGGCACGCGGACCGCCAGGCGCTCGCCCGCGAGTTCGGGGCGACGGACGTCGTGTCGGAGCGCGGCTCAGAGGGCGTCGCGGCGATCCGTGCGCTGCTCGGCGGCGACCTGGCGGACTGTGCGGTCGAGGCGGTCGGCACCGAGGAGAGCATGGACCAGGCGCTGCACTCGGTGCGTCCGGGCGGCAACCTCGGCTTCGTCGGGGTCCCGCACGGGGTGCCGACGATCGGCACGCGGTACCTCTTCGACACGAACATCACCGTCGCGGGCGGCATGGCCCCGGCGCGGACGTACATCCCGGAGCTGCTGCCCGACGTGCTCTCCGGCGCGATCGAGCCCGGTCGCGTCTTCGACCTCGAGCTCCCGCTCGACGAGGCGGCCGAGGCGTACCGGGCGATGGACGAGCGCCGGGCGATCAAGGTGCTGCTCCGCCCGTAGGCGCGGCACGCTGGGCCGGGAGGCGCGCGGCGGGCCCGACCCGCGCCTCCCGGCCCGCGATGCGCGCGTCCAGGGCCGCGATCCGTGCGTGCACGGCGGCTCGCGTTTCGCGCAGCAGAACGCGTGTTTCGAATCGGTAAACAAACCTTTCAGTAAAGAAGGTTGTCCGTTACAGTCCTCGACATGACCACTCGAGGACGCACCCCCGGCCAGCCCGGCCTCCTCCGTGTGCTCAACGACCGCGCGGCGCTCGAGCTCCTGCTCGACGACGGGCCGCTCACCCGGAACGAGATCGCCCAGCGGACCGGACTGAGCAAGCCCACCGCTGCCGAGATCATCCGGCGACTCGAAGCAGCGGCACTCATCCGAGAAGCCGGCACCGCACCGCAGGCCGGTCGCCGCGGTCCGAGCGCCGTCGTGTACGAGGCGATCACCGACCGCGACCTCGCGGTGGCGGTCGACGTCCAGCTCGTCGACGTCCGCAGCACCGTGGTGGACGCCGCCGGCCGGACCTTCCCGGTCGCGACCCACACGATGTCCCCGACCGAGATGCGCGCCCCCGGCGCCGACATCGTCGCCGCCGCGATCTCCCGTGCGGCCGCTGCCGCCGGCGTCGACCCCGACCTCGTCACCGCGGTCGCCGTGGGTGTCCAGGCGAGCGTGGACCACGCGACCGACACCCTCATCTTCACCGACGGGCTGCCCGGCTGGCCCCGCGACCGGGTCGCCGCGACCCTGTCCGCCGCGCTCGGGGTGCGGGTCGTCATCGAGAACGATGCCAACCTCGCCGCCATTGCCGAACGCAACATGGGCGCGGGGCGGACCCCGGGCTCGTTCGCCCTGTTCTGGATGGCAGAGGGCCTCGGCATGGCCCTCGACCTCGGCGGCCACCTGCACACCGGCGCCTCCGGGGCCGCCGGCGAGATCGGCTACCTCGGCGTGCCCGCAGCGGCTCGCTCCATCGACCCGACGGCCACGATCGTCGCGGACCTCATCTCCGAGTCCGCGATCATCGCCCTCGCCGCCGAACACGGGATCACGGCACCGGACGGCACCGCAGCCGACTGGCGCCAGGTGCTCCCGCAGCTGCCCGGACTCCCCGAGCAGCACCCGTTCACCACCGCCCTCGGCGAGCGCGTCGGGCACAACGTGCTCCCCGCCCTCGCCGTCGCCGATCCCGAGACGGTCGTGCTGCACGGCCCGACCGGGATCGCGGGCGGACCCGCCCTGGCCGCCGCCGTGACCGCCTGGCTCCGGACCCGCACGCGCTGGTCCACCGCCGTCGTGGCACCCGGCGTCCCTGACACCCCCGTCCTGCACGGTGCGCGCCACGTCCTCATCGACGTCGTCCGCACCGCGCTCGCGGACCGGCTCGAGCGCATCAGTGACGATGTGCCCGCGCCGGACCCCGTCGAGCGCCCCTGACCAGCACCACCCCACCCGCACCACTCGAGGCACCACAACCCGGCCCTGTCCCAGGGCTCTTCGGCGCGCCCGGAACCGGTGCCGCACGCTCGGATCCGTCCGGCGTGCGGCACCGCGACCGCACCGCGTCGGAGCGAGACCAGAGAGCGAGTACCGCAGTGTCCCTCCCCCAACCGAACGTCCCGCGCCGGACCGTCCGCCGCATCGTCACCGCGACGGCCGTCGCCGCGGTCGGCGCCCTCGTCGTCGCCGGCTGCAGCTCCGGCAGCAGCGCCGACTCGATCGACAAGACCGCGCCGAAGGAACTCACGGGCACCGTGTCCCTCTGGCACTTCTTCACCGGGCGCGAGGCCGGCGTCGTGAAGAGCGCCGTGGCCGGCTTCGAGCAGGCGAACCCCGGCGTCACGGTGGACATCCACGCCGGCCAGGACGACGAGAAGCTGCAGAAGGCGATCTCGTCCGGCCAGAACATCGACGTGGGCCTGTCGTACTCGACCGCCATCGTGGGCAGCTTCTGCTCGTCCGGGGCCTTCCGTGACCTCTCGCCGTACATCAAGCGCGACAAGGTCGACCTGTCGGACATCCCGAAGGCCGTGCGGTCGTACACGCAGTACAAGGGCACCCGGTGCACGCTGCCTGCCCTCGCCGACGTCAGTGCGTTGATGGTCAACAAGCCGCTGCTCGAGAAGGCCGGGATCGACGCTCCGCCGAAGACCCTCGACGAGCTGAAGACCGACGCGCTGAAGCTGACGACGTACAACGCCGACGGGTCGATCAAGCAGCTCGGCTTCAACCCGCTCATCGACTTCTACGAGAACTCCCCCGAGCACTGGGCACCGATGGTCGACGGGTCGTGGCTGGACAGCAAGGGCAACAGCGTCAT
>NZ_BACZ01000094.1 GCF_000333375.1 Curtobacterium sp. B18 | reverse complement strand
CGATATGCCGACCCGATCGTCCGCTTCTTCTGCTGCTTGCGCCGGGCCGACAGCGTCACGGCGACCGCGGCGCTCGTGATGAGGACGAGCACGCCGGTGGCGTAGGCACCGCCCTGCGCGTCGACGTTGGCCTGGAAGATGATCGTGATCACGAAGGCGATCAGCGTGAAGATGATGACGAGCGGCCGGGTCGCCCGCGCCCACTGCGGCGCCATGCCGTAGCGGGGCAGGAACCGGGGCACGAGGTTGAGCAGGCCTGCCATCGCGCTCGCACCCGCGAACCACAGGATCGCGACCGTCGAGAAGTCGTACACCGAGCCGAACACCCCGCCGAGGTACTCGTGCGCCAGGTACGCCAGGGCACGACCGTTCGCCCCGCCACCCGGCTGGAACTCCTGCTGCGGGATGAGGAAGGTCGTGACGATCGACGAGGTGATGAGGAACGAGCTCATGATCACGGCGGCGACGGTGAGCAGGCGCTTCGTCCCGCGGATGCGTCCCTCGGGCCGGGGTCCGGCGCCGTCGGTGGCGTCGCCCCGGACCTGGGGCATCACCGCGACGCCGGTCTCGAAGCCGGACAGGCCGAGGGCGAGCTTCGGGAACACCACGAGCGCGATGCCGATCATCACCAGCGGGTTGCTGTGCTGGGCGGTCAGGCCGCTCCACCAGTCGCTCGCCACCATCGGGTGCTCGAACACGTGCCACAGGGACACCCCGACGACGATCGCGTTGAGGACGAGGTACACCGCGACGAGCCCCACGGCGATGCCGATGGCCTCCTTGAAGCCGCGGAGGAACACCACCCCGAGCAGGAGCAGGAGCGCGAGGGTGAGCGGCACGGGGATCTCGGTGAACCAGTGCGGTGTGAAGGGGTTCTCGGCGATGTGCGCCGTCGCGTCCGCCGCGGACAGCGTCATCGTGATCATGAAGTCCGTCACGGCGAACCCGAGCAGCACGAGCACGAAGAGCTTGCCGGCCCACCAGGGCAGGAGCTTCTCGAGCATCATGATCGACCCGGCGCCCCGGAAGCTGTCCTGCGCGACGCGGCGGTACACCGGCAGTGCGCCGAACAGCGTCACGAGCACGAGGACGATCGTCGCGATCGGCGAGAGGAGCCCCGCCGCGAGCGCGGCGATCGCGGGCTGGTACCCGAGGGTGGAGAAGTAGTCGACGCCCGTGAGGCACATGACGCGCCACCACGAGTGGGTCTTCTCGACCTCGACCTGGTGCGGCCCCTGGTGCGAGGCGCCCTGGTCGGCCCCGTGCAGCATCCAGCGACGCACACGGGTGCTGCGGTCGAGGGGAGGTTCGGTCGCGTCGTGGTCCGCGGCCCGCTCGGCGTCTGTCGCGGTCACGGAGACGATGCTAAGCCGTCCCGGGGACCGCACGCGCACATCCGGTCGACACGGTGGAGAACCTGCCCGTGCCTACTTCGAGCTGATCCGCGTGTACTTGTTCACCGACCACGGCACGAACACCACGAGCATGACCGCGATGCCGATCAGGACGGTCACCACCGGGTGCTGCATCGTCCAGATGTCCGGCACGGGCGCCGAGCCGACGTTGCCGAACAGTTCCCGCGCGGCCTGCACGAGGGACGACACCGGGTTCCACTCCGCGAACACCCGCAGCACGAGCGGCAGCGTGTCGCTCGGGACGAACGCGTTCGAGATGAAGGTCAGCGGGAAGAGGATCATGAACGAGGCGTTGTTGATCACCTCGGGCGTCTTGACACTCATGCCGAGCAGCGCCATCACCCAGCTGAACGCGTAGCTGAACAGCAGGAGCAGACCGATGCCGGCGAGGAACTCGAGCGGCGACGAGTTCACCCGCCACCCGACCGCGAGCCCGGTGAGCATCATGATCGCCATCGAGATCCCGTTGAGCACGAGGTCGGAGTTCGTGCGGCCGACGAGCACCGCGGACGCCGACATCGGCAGCGTGCGGAACCGGTCGATGAGCCCTTCCTTGAGGTCCTGCGCCATCGCCGAGCCCGAGAACGTGGCGCCGAACACGACGGTCTGCGCGAAGATGCCCGCCATCAGGAACTGTGTGTAGTCAGTCCCCTGCACCTGGATCGCGCCGCCGTAGACCTGGCTGAAGAGCAGGACGAACATGATCGGCTGCAGCACGGCGAACACGAGCATGTCCGGCGACCGCTTGATCTTGATGAGGTTCCGCTTCGTGACCGTCCAGCCGTCCTCGAACCAGACGGCGGCGGGCGAGGTGACGACGACGGGCAGCTGGCGTCCGAGTGCCGTGGGGGTCGCGGTGGCGGTCATCGTGCCGCCTCCTTCTGCTTGGTGGCCGCGGGTTCGACGGCATCGTCGTCCGTCGCGGCGTGGCCGGTGAGCCGGAGGAACACGTCGTCGAGGGTGGGGCGACGCATGCCGGCGTCGTGCAGCGCGATGCCGGCGTCGCCGAGGTCGGCGAGCACGCGCTGGAGCGCCGAGGGCCCGGCCTCGACCGCGACGGCGTGGGTGCGGCCGTCACCAGAGGCCTCGACCTCGCCCACGCCGTAGCGGCGGAGGACGGTCGTGGCTGCGTCGGCGTCGGACTCGTCGACCAGGGTCACGACGACGCGGTGGCCGCCGACCTGGGCCTTCAGCTGGTCGGAGGTGCCCTCGGCGATGACGGTCCCGCCGTCGATCACCGCGATGTCGTCGGCGAGCTGGTCCGCCTCTTCCAGGTACTGGGTGGTGAGGAGCACGGTCGTGCCGTCCGCCACGAGCCCCTCGATGATGCCCCAGAGCGCGAGTCGGCTGCGCGGGTCGAGGCCGGTCGTCGGTTCGTCGAGGAACAGCACCCTGGGGTTCATCACGAGGGCGCCGGCGAGGTCGATCCGCCGCCGCATCCCACCGGAGAAGCCCTTCACGGGGCGGTCCCCCGCCTCGGCGAGGTCGAACACGTCGATGAGCTCACGCGCCCGTTCGCGGGCCGTCCGGCGGCCGAGGTGGTAGAGCCGACCGATCATCTCGAGGTTCTCGAACCCGGTGAGGTTCTCGTCGACGGCGGCGTACTGCCCGGACACACCGATCGACCGGCGGGTCGCCTGCGGATCGGCGATGACGTCGATCCCGTCGATGGTCGCCGTGCCGGTGTCGGGCGTGATGAGCGTGGTCAGCACCTTGACCGTCGTCGTCTTGCCGGCGCCGTTCGGCCCGAGCAGGGCCTTGACGGTCCCCTGCGGCACCACGAGGTCGAGCCCGGCGAGCGCGTGCACCGGGCCGGACTTCGATCGGTAGGTCTTGGTCAGCGCGGAGGCTTCGATGATGGCCATGTCGCTCCCTTGTCGAGCATGGAACACGTCAGTGGGTCGGTGCCGCCCGCGACGCGCTACACGTCGAAGTCGCCACCGAAGTCGCTGAAGCCACCGCCGAAGTCGGATCCGCCGTCGCCCCAGCCCGCGTTGTCGAACCCGCCGCCGTCGGACGCGCCTGCGTCGGACGCTCCGCCGTCACCGGGGTCGGCACCAGTGTCCTCCGAACCACCGTCACCCGCAGCATCGGTACCGCCGTCGAACGATCCGGGGTCCGGCAGGAAGGCACTCATGATGGCGGAGCCGATCACGTAGCCGGCGACCGTGCCGAGGATCGAGGCGCCGATCATGCTGCCGAACGAGGGTCCGGAGCGCTGCCCGGCACCGCCGAACATCCCGCCGCGACCGTTCCCGACACCACCGAGCGAGCGCTCCATGAACCCGGGCTGGCGGATCTCCGAGCGCGTCGCGGCCTGGGCCAGCGACCGCGGGTCGTCGCCTCGCGGGGCCTCGCCGGCGGGGGCGGACCGGGTGAACTCGTCGAAGACCATCCGGCGCTGCTCGTCCGTCAGCTTCGCGAACGCCTCGGCGTGGACCTCCTCGATGCGCTCCGGCGGCGCCGTGCGGAGCAGGTAGCGGTAGCGCTCGACCGCGCGCTCGTCGTCGGTCGACGCTTGGCCACCCGCGGGTGCTCCGCCACCCCACTGCGGCGTGCCGTACGGGTCGCCGGTCGCCGGGGTGCCCGTGGCGGGCTGCTGGTAGGACTGCTGGCCGTAGCGGTACCCCTGCTGCTGCGGCTGCCCCCACTGGTTCTGCTGCGCGGCGCCGTTCTGGTCGCGCTCGGGGCGTCCGAGCAGGCGGTCGAGGAATCCCATGGTCGATGCTCCTTCGGGTGCGCACCGCCAGCGGCGGAGCCGTGCGTCCCGCCGGCGGCGGGACCGTGCGGCCCGCCGTCGAGCGGTGCCGTGGACTGCCACCCTAGGGAGCGCCGACGACCACTGACTGAACGCACGCACAGAGTCCCCCGAGAGCCGGC
>NZ_BACZ01000095.1 GCF_000333375.1 Curtobacterium sp. B18 | reverse complement strand
CTACTTCCCGGGGCTTGCACTGGGACCCCTCGCAGAAGCGCTCCCAGGATGACGGCACGTGGAAGTCCAAGGACACCCCCATGAACACCGCGACTCCGCGCCCGAGGCGACCAGCGCTTCCAGCCCGACCACCTCGTCCGCGTCGGACCCCGCCAGCTGGCGGCGGGCCTCCCGGGCGCCTTCGGCAAGCTCGACCCGGGTTTCCATGTGGCGCAACCCCGTCATGTTCATCGTCGAGGTCGGCGCCGCACTGACGACCGTCTCGCTGTTCGTCGAGCCGTCGGCCTTCACCATCGCGATCGCCGTGTGGCTGTGGCTGACGGTCGTCTTCGCGAACCTCGCCGAGTCCGTGGCCGAAGGCCGCGGCAAGGCGCAGGCCGACACCCTCCGCAAGACCCGTTCGACCACGAGCGCGCGCCGGGTCCTCCGCTACGACCAGGCCGACCCGGCCGCCACCGGCAACGAGACCGAGGAGGTCGCGTCGGTCGACCTCGCCAAGGGCGACGTCGTGGTGGTGGTCGCCGGTGAGGTGATCCCGGGTGACGGCGACGTCATCGACGGCATCGCGTCCGTTGACGAGTCCGCGGTGACGGGCGAGTCCGCGCCGGTGATCCGCGAGTCCGGCGGCGACCGCAGCGCCGTCACCGGTGGCACCCGGGTGCTCTCCGACCGGATCGTCGTGCGGATCACGTCGACTCCCGGCGAGACCTTCATCGACCGGATGATCCGCCTCGTCGAGGGCGCCGCCCGCCAGAAGACGCCGAACGAGATCGCGCTGAACATCCTGCTCGCCTCGCTGTCGATCGTGTTCGTGATCGTCTGCCTCACGATGCAGCCGATCGCCGGACTCGTCGGCGCGACCGTGAGCATCCCGGTGCTCATCGCCCTGCTCGTGTGCCTCATCCCGACCACCATCGGCGCACTGCTGTCCGCGATCGGCATCGCCGGCATGGACCGCCTCGTGCAGCACAACGTGCTCGCGATGTCCGGTCGTGCGGTCGAGGCCGCCGGCGACATCACGACCCTGCTGCTCGACAAGACCGGCACGATCACGTACGGCAACCGTCGCGCGTCCCGCGTCGTGCCGGTGCCCGGTGTCAGCGAGCCCGAGCTGATGGAGGCCGCAGCGCTCTCCAGCGCCGCAGACAGCACGCCCGAGGGTCGCTCGATCG
>NZ_BACZ01000096.1 GCF_000333375.1 Curtobacterium sp. B18 | reverse complement strand
GGCGGCTTGCTCGCCGGCAGCGTCGGCGAGTCGGTCATGCACGACGCGCACGTTCCGGTGCTCGTGGTCCCGCCGACCTCGGTGTCGCCCGCTGATCCCAGCCGTCCGACGCACCTCGCACGCCGGACCGACTGACCGGTCACGACGGACCGTCGTCCTCCGCCGCCACGGCCGGGGACCCTCCACCGTCACGCGACGGTGCGGTGACCCGCTGACGGACGGGAGGCACGGTGCGGGCCCGCCCCGCGCCTCCCGTCCGTCGCGTGGTCGCGTCGCGACCCCCGCGCCGCACCACGCCCCGCCGCGCCGGGCCTGCCCCGCCGAACCCGCACCCGCCGCGCAACGAACGGCACCGCGAACCACGGATGCCCGTGGTTCGCGGTGCCTTCGGTTGTGCGAACGCAGTCCGCGCCGCGACCGCGCCGCAACGCGGCCACACCGCGCCTAGCGCTTCAGGTTCGTCAGCTCCTGCAGCACCTCGTCCGAGGTCGTGATGATGCGCGCGTTCGCCTGGAAGCCGCGCTGCGCCACGATGAGGTTCGTGAACTCCTGCGACAGGTCGACGTTCGACATCTCGAGCGTTCCCGACGCGAGCTGCCCGACGCCGGGCGACCCCGGGGCGCCGACCGAGGCGTTGCCGGAGTTCGCGGTGGCCCGGTAGCCCGAGGCCCCGGTCTTCTCGAGGCCCGCCGGGTTCGCGAACGTCGCGAGGGCGATCCGGCCGATGGCGAGCGACGCGCCGTTCGAGAACGTCCCGACGACCGTGCCGTCCTTCGAGATGGAGTAGCCCTGGAGCGAGCCGGCCTCGTGGCCGTTCTGCGACGAGATCGACGCGGTGTTCAGCGACGCGAAGCACGTGAGCTGCCGCATGTCGACCGCGATGCCCCCGACGGCGAGCGTGCCACCGGCCGTGAGCTTGCCTTCGGCGCCGAAGGTGAGCGACGTCGTCGCCTGCGTGCCCTGTCCGTCGGTCGCGGTGACGTCCCACCCGGCGGCGGTGCGCTCGTACGCGATCGACATGGTGTGCTTCGCGCCCGAGGCGTCGTAGACGGTGGCGTCGCGCGTGAGGACCTGGCCGACCGCGGTCTCGGACGGCAGGTTACCGGTCACCCCGGCGGTGGAGGTGCGGACGGCGGGGGCGGCGGCGTCGAGCGGCAGGACGATGTCGGACAGCGCGCCGTTCTCGTTGACGACGCCGTTCGTGGCCGGGTACCCCTGCACGATCTTGCCGTCGGCGGTGACGAGCCGACCGTCGGCGTCGAAGTCGAACGCGCCGGCACGGCTGTACACGGTGTCGTTGCCGAGCCGGGTGACGAAGAAGCCGTCGCCGGAGATCATCAGGTCGGTGGCCTTGCCGGTCGCCTGGGCGGAGCCCTGCGCGAAGTTCGTGGAGACGCCGGCGACCTGGACGCCGAGGCCGATCTGGGCCGGGTTCGTGCCACCGATGCCGGTTTGCGGCCCACCGGCACCCTGGGTCATCTGCGACAGGGTGTCCTGGAAGACCGTCGACGACGACTTGAAGCCGACCGTGTTGACGTTGGCGATGTTGTTGCCCGTGACGTCCAGCATCTGCTGGTGCGAACGGAGGCCGGAGATCCCGGAGTAGAGCGAGCGGAGCATGGTGCGTCCTTTCGTGGAGGTACCGAAGAAGTAGAGGAGGGAGCGGGGGTCAGGGGGTCGTCTTGATGCCGGAGATCACGTCGAGGTTGACCTCCTTCCCGTTCACCGTCACGGTCGGCACGCTCTGGGCGTAGGAGACCGCGGTCGCCGTCCCGGTGACCGTCGTGCCGGACGTGGCGTCGGTGTAGCTGACCTGCTTCCCGACGAGGTTGGCGGCGGCGATCCGCATCTGCAGCGAGAAGTTCTCGTTCGCCGTCGTGGTCTGGTTGGTGATCTGCTCCATCATCGCGAGCTGCGTCTGCTGGCTGATCATCTGGTTCGTGTCCATCGGCGAGGACGGGTCCTGGTTCTGCAGCTGCGTGACCAGGAGCTTCATGAACACCTCGGAGTCCATCGTCTGCGAGCGCGAGCCGGACTGGTTGGCGGCGAGGGCCGCGGCCTGCGCGGCCTGGTCCACGGTGCCGGTGATGCCGTCGATCGGCATGGTCGTTCCCTTCGGTTCTGCCGGTGCTGGAGGTCGTCGCTCAGGCGAGGACGTCGAGTCCGACGCTGCGGACGGTGGGCGTGTGGGCGGTGCCGGGTGCGCGCGGGGTGGGCCGCGCCTCCTGGCCGGGGTCGAGGCGGGGGCCCGCCGGGGTGGGCCGGTCGTCCTGCCCGGACCGTGCGTCCGGGTGGTTCTGCGAGGACAGGTCGAGCGTCGTCGACAGGGCGGCCCCGGCGGCGTCGCGGCGGAGGTCCGGCAGCACCTGTCGCACGGCGTCCCGACCGGCGTCCGACGCCGCGAACAGCTCGACGTGCATGCCGTGCGCGGTCACGTGCGCTCGGACGGTGACGGGGCCGAGCGCGTCGGGGGTCACCTGGACGGTCACGACGTGCTCCCCCGGCCCGGCCTGCGCGAGCGCGAACACCGGACGGCTCAGCTGCTGCTGGAGCGGCACCGGCGCGTTCGCGGTCGCGGAACCGGCCGTCGCGGCCGCCGGTGCGACCGACGCGGTGGTCGAGGCGGCCGGGACCGCGAAGGCGCCCTCACCGCCACGGGGTGCGGTGACGGACTGGAGGCGCGGATCACCCTGGTCGCGCGTCCCACCGTCCGATCCGTGGCCGCTCCGGGCATCGCCGCCCTCGGTGCCGACGGTCGGGACGGCCGTCGCCGTGGCGACGACGGGCTGGGTCGGTGCGGCGGTGTCGGTGGCACCCGGGGTCGCCTGGACCACCGGGGCGACCGGGGTGGTCGGGGTCGGGGTCGGGGTCGTCGAGGTCGGGGACACCGACGCCGAGGTCGTTGCGCTCGGGGTGGTCGGGGTCGCGGGGCCGCCGGTCGTCGACGGGGCCGGTGCCGCGGCGGGCAGGGCGCTCGCCGGACCCGCGACCGGCGGGGGCGTCGCGGATGCGGCGGTCGCGGTTACGGCGGTGGCGGGTGCGGCGGTCGTCACGGGTGCGGCGGTCGTCACGGGTGCGGCGGTCGTCGCGGGTGCGGGGGCCGTCGCCACGGGGGTCGCGTCGGTCTGGTTCAGGGCCGCGGCTGCCCTGCCGGTGGTGGCGGGCGCGGCCGTCGGGGTCGGGACCGCTGCCGGCGAGGCGTCGATCGTCGCAGGCGTGGCGGTCGCACGGAGGCGCGCGCCCGACTGGATCGCGATCCCTGCGAGCGGCGACGCGTCGCCGGCCGGAGCGACCGCGGCGGCCGGTGCCGGCGGCGTCGGGGAGGTCACGTCCGGGACGACGGCGGAGGCCCCGAGCGTCTCGGCACCAGCAGACGGGGCCGCGGCGGCGGACGCCACGAGTGCGGCCACCGTCGCAGCGGGGTCGGCGGTCGGCGTCACGTCCGCACCACCGGTCGTCCCGCCCGCGGCCGGACCGGTCGCGGCGTCGTCGGTCGGGGTGTCGTCCGTCGGTCGTCGTCCGGCCGGCGAGGTCGTGGGACGCGTGTCCCGGTCCGTCCCGTGCGGTGCCGGACGGCGTGCGTCGGACTGAGCCGTGCGGCGGTCCCCGTCCGCGGCGGTGCCGGCTGCCGCGGACCCGGCTGCGGCCAGCGCGGCGCCGAACGAGTCGGCGGACGCCGGGGCCGGTGCCGACGACCCGGCGCGAGCGGGTGCCGGGGCGGCCGGCTGCGTGCTGATCGTCAGGCTCATGCTGCGCTCCCGGACTGCATCAGGGAGAGCAGCGCCGCCGTCTGCAGGTCCGTCCCACCCGACGCCGCGGACGTCGCGGTCGTGGCGGACGCCTGCGCGGGCACGATGCGTCGGATCGTGGCGATGTCCGAGTCCTTGTACCAGTTGTCGACGATCCGGACGTCCTTGCCCGGTCGCGGCGCGTGCAGCACCTTGCCGTCGCCGACGTAGATGACGACGTGGCCCTCGCCCTTCGGGACGATCAGGTCGCCGGGCTGGGCGTCCTTGAGCGACCCCACCTCGACGCCCATCTTCGCCTGGTCCGGCACGACACGGGGCATGGTCACCCCGAGGTCCTTGAACACCGTCTGCACGAGCCCCGAGCAGTCCATGCCGCTCGTCGTGGTGCCGCCGAAGACGTACGGCACGCCGAGGTACTTCTTCGCGTCCGCCACCACGTCGGCACCGGTCGCGCCGCTGCCCGTCGCGATGGTCCCCGTGCCGGCGTCGACCGACGTCGCGGGAGCGGTCGACGCCGACGCCGCGGTCGCCGCCGTGCCGGTCGTCCCGGTCCCGGTCGCGGACGCCATCGCGTCGGCGAAGGCGCTGGAGGTGTCGGCACCCGCGGTCTGCGAGGTCGCCGCCGCGGCGGTCGTCCCGGTGCGCAGGGCATCGATCTGGGTCCGGATCACGGAGATCCGCGAGAGCACGGCGTCCACGCTCATCGGGCACCACCTTCCGTGCGGCTGCGTGCCGCGATCTCGTCGAG
>NZ_BACZ01000097.1 GCF_000333375.1 Curtobacterium sp. B18 | reverse complement strand
CATGTCGATCTCGTTGTCGAAGTGTCCGACGTTCGCGACGATCGCCAGGTGCTTCAGCGCGAGCATCTCGTCCACGCCGACGACCCCGAGGTTGCCAGTGCAGGTGACGACCATGTCGACCGGGACGGCCGTCGGCGTCACGACGATCTCGGCACCGTAGGCGGTGAGCACGTTCCGCTTGTCCTCGCCGACCTTGTCCGGCAGGACGAAGACGCAGCGGTACCCGCGCTGCTGGGCGACGAGCGCGAGGCCCACCCCGGTGTTGCCCGAGGTGGGTTCCACGATGGTGCCGCCCGGCTGCAGCTCGCCGGAGGCCTCGGCCGCGTCGAGGATCCTCGTGGCGATGCGGTCCTTCGAGGAGCCGCCGGGGTTCAGGTACTCGACCTTCACGAGGACGGTCGCGCGCACCCCCTCGGTGACCCGGTTGAGCTTGACGAGCGGGGTGTCGCCGACCAGGTCGACCACGGAGTTCGCGTAACGCACGCGGCCGAGTCTAGGCGGCGGACACCGTCGTCCGCTGTGATGCGACGCCGGGCGACGCGGCCGTCGATCTGTCAGCTGCCGACCGTGTCCGCGGGAGCGTTCTGCTGGTGGTGCAGCATCGCGTAGGTGCCGTCTCGCTCGAGGAGTTCCTCGTGCGTGCCCCGCTCGACGATCTGTCCGTGGTCGAGCACGAAGATGACGTCGGCGTCACGGATCGTCGAGAGCCGGTGCGCGATTGAGACCGTCGTGCGACCGGCGGCGGCGTTGTCGAGCGCGGCCTGGACCACCCGCTCGGAGATCGAGTCGAGCGCACTCGTCGCCTCGTCGAGGACCAGCACCGGCGGGTCCTTCAGCAGCACCCGCGCGATGGCGATCCGCTGCTTCTCGCCGCCGGACAGCCGGTAGCCCCGCTCCCCGACGATGGTCTCGTAGCCGTCCGGGAACGAGGCGATCGTCTCGTGGATGTTCGCCGCCCGGGCCGCCCGCTCGATCTCGTCGTCGGTCGCGTCCGGCTTGGCGTAGCGGAGGTTGTCGCCGATCGAGGCGTGGAAGAGGTAGGTCTCCTGGCTGACGATCCCGACGTGCCGCATGAGGTCCTCGTGCTCGAGGTCGCGGACGTCCTGCCCGGCGAACCGGACGGACCCCGCGGTCGCCTCGTACAGGCGCGGGACGAGGTAGGACACGGTCGTCTTGCCGGCACCGGACGGCCCGACGAACGCCGCGAACTGGCCGGGTTGCAGTTCGAACGAGACCCCGCGGAGTGTCGGCTTGTCCGCTTCGCCGTCGGGGTAGGTGAAGGTCACGTCGTCGAACGCGACGTGACCGACCCGGGACTCGTCGACCCGCTTCGCCGTCGGCGAGTCGGTGATCGCCGGTGTGAGGTCGAGGTACTCGAAGATGCGCGCGAACAGCGCACCGCTGGTCTGGAGGTCGAGGACCACGCGGAGGAGCCCGACCGTCGGGAAGAGCAACCGCGACTGCACGGTCGTGAAGGCCACGATCGTGCCGGCCGTGATCGGGACGTCGCCGACGATGAGGTACGCGGCGACCACGTAGATGATCGCGGGGATGATCGACAGGAAGATCGACACGATCGCGAAGAACCACTGGCCGGACATCTGCTGGCGGACCTGCAGACGGATCTGGTTGCGGTTCTCGTCGCCGTAGCGCTTCGTCTCGGCACGCTGCTGGTTGAAGCTCTTCGCGAGCAGGATGCCCGAGACGCTCAGCGCCTCCTGCGTGATCGCGGTCATGTCCGACAGCGACTCCTGCGTCTGCGCGGCGATCTTGGCGCGGACCTGGCCGACGCGGCGCTGCGCGATGACGAGCAGCGGCAGCAGGACCACCGCGACGAGGGTCATCTGCCAACTCAGCAGCAGCATCGCCACGATCGCGGCGATGACGGTCACGGTGTTCCCGAGCACGGACGAGATCGTGTTGTTCAGCACGCTCGCGACGCCACCGACGTCGTTCTGCAGGCGCGACTGGATCACACCGGTCTTCGTGCGGGTGAAGAACGCGAGCTCCATCCGCTGGAGGTGCCCGAACAGTCGCATGCGCATCGAGCCCATGACCTTGTTGCCGACCGTCGCGGTCAGGTAGGTCTGCCAGACCCCGAGTCCGGCGCTCGCGATCCACAGGGCCACCATGGCGCCGACGAGGACGTACAGCACGGGCAGTTCCGGCCCGCCGCCGCCCTTCGGGAACAGCCCCTCGTCGAACGCCCGCTGGATGAGCAGCGGCGGGATCACCGAGATCGCGGCGCCGACGAGCACCAGCACGACGGTCAGGACGATCGCGTTCCGGTGCGGCACGAACAGCCCGGCGATGCGCTGCAGCAGGTGCGGGATCTTCGGCGCCTCGGCGTTGGCGGCCTTCTGCGCGTCGAAGTCGCCGCTCGAGATCCGCCCGCCGCCGCGCGGTCCGCCGCCACCGCGCATGCCGCCGTGCATGCTCACGGTGCGTCGCCTCGGTCCATGCTGCAAACCTAGCCCCGGGGTCGGACATCGTGTCCTCGTCGCTCATTTGACCCCGTTCAGGGTGCATGCGACCATTTCCCGTCCCCTTCCCCGCACCACTCGAGGTCCCATGACGTCCGCGCCCACCCGCCCCACGTCCCTCCGCACACAGCTCGCACGTCGGAAGCCGATCGAGCAGCTGCAGGCCGAGGCCTCGGCGGGGGTGGACGGCGAGCCGCTCCGCCGGTCGCTCGGGGTCTGGCACCTCACGATGATCAGCGTCGGCGCGACGCTCGGGACGGGCATCCTGGTCGTCCTCGGGACCGCGGTGCCGCTCGCCGGCCCCGCCGTGTGGATCTCGTTCGTGGTCGCCGGTGTCGCCGCGCTGCTCTCGGCGCTGTCCTACGCCGAGATGGCCGGGGCCGTGCCGACGTCGGGGTCGAGCTACTCGTACACCTACGCGACGATGGGCGAGGGCATCGCGTGGGTCTGCGGGTGGTGCCTCGTGCTCGAGTACGCGGTGTCGGTCGCCGCCGTCGCGGTCGGTGCGAGCGAGTACGTCGACGAGACCCTGCGGGTGTTCGGGCTGCACCTGCCCGCGGCGCTGTCGGCGCCTCCGGGCGAGGGCGGCGTGGTCAACCTGCCGGCGGCCGTCCTGGTGCTGCTCGCCACGGCGATCCTGCTGCCGAGAGCCCGCGAGAGCGCCTGGGTGAACACGGTCATGGTCATCGTGAAGATCGCGCTGCTCGTGTTCTTCGTCGTCGTGGCGTTCTCGGCGTTCCGGTCGCAGAACTTCGAGCCCCTTGCGCCGATGGGTGCGGCCGGGGTCACCGCTGCCGCGTCCCGGCTGTTCTTCTCGTACATCGGGTTCGACGCCGCCTCGACCGCCGGGGAAGAGGCGAAGAACCCCCGCCGCGACCTCCCCCGCGCCATCATCGGGTCGATCGCCCTCATCACGGCGCTCTACATCCTCGTGGCGATCGCGGCCATCGGCGCCCGCTCGTGGACGTCGTTCTCGTCGACCGAGGCGTCACTCGTCCGCATCGTCGTCGACGTCACCGGGCAGCCGTGGGTCGCGCTCGTGTTCTCGATCGGTGCCGTCGTCGCGATCGCGAGCGTCGTGCTCACCGTCCTCTACGGGCAGACCCGCATCCTGCTGACGATGGCCCGCGACGGACTCGTGCCGAAGGTGTTCGGCCGGGTGTCGCACCGCACCGGCACCCCCGTCTGGAACACGCTCATCATCGGGCTCGTCGTGACGGTGGTCGCCGCGCTGGTCCCGCTCGGCGAGCTCGCCGACGCCACGAGCATCGGCACGCTCGTGGCGTTCGCCCTCGTGAACGTGTCGGTCATCGTGCTCCGTCGCACGCAGCCGGCGCTCGAGCGGTCGTACCGCGTCCCGCTGTTCCCCGTCGTGCCGATCCTCGGGGCGCTCTGCTGCGTGCTGCTCGCGGTGTTCCTCGGCGTCGGCACGTGGATCGCCTTCGGCATCTGGATGATCGCCGGCGCCGTGCTCTACCTGGCCTACGGCCGCCGCCACAGCACCCTGCGCTGACGCCGGCGCGCGCCGCCGCGCCCGCGCTGCGCGCCCGCGCCCGCGCCGGCGCTGCGCCCGCGCCCCGCGCTGCGCCCGCGCCCGTGACTTCACGCGGTCAGCGACACCTCACGCGCACCGGCGTCCGTGAGGTGTCGCTGAGCGCGTGACGTCATCCGTCCACAGGCATCGCCGGTGCGCCCGATCGTCCACAGATGGCGGTTTACCACGACCGCGTCGCCCGCGATGGGCGAACCTTCCCCCATGAACGCGCCAGCACAGCTGCCCGTCCTCCACCGAGCGATGGCCACGGATCCGTCACACGCGAGATCACTCCAGCGGGGCCACGCGTCGGGCGCGCTCGTGCGACTCCTCGCCGGGGTGTACATCGCAACGGCGGACTGGGAGCAACTCGACCCGGTCGGGCGACACCTCGCACGTGCCCGGGCGGTGGCACCGCGGCTCCGACCGGGATCGGTCTTCTCCCACATCAGTGCCGCCCTCATGCACGGCTGGCCGCTGGTCGGCGACGCACCCGATCGTGTGCACGTGATCGATCCCGCCACCCCGGCCATCCAGCACCGTGCCGGGCTCATCCGTCATCCGGGCCGCCGGCCACCCCGCGTGCACGACCGCACCTTCCAAGGCGTCCTGGTCACCAATCCGCTCGAGACGGCGCGAGCGGTCATCACGACGGAGCCGGTGCACGTCGCCGCGGTCGCCGTCGACGCAGGCGTCCGGGCAGGCACACTCGACATCGCC
>NZ_BACZ01000098.1 GCF_000333375.1 Curtobacterium sp. B18 | reverse complement strand
CGACTGTCACGCGTCGCTCGGCGGTCCCGACGTGTGGGACGGGAGGCCCTTTGCGGGCCCGCACCGCGCCTCCCGTCCGCCGGGTGGTGCGTCTACCGCGTGCGCCGCACGTCCCACAGGTGGTGCACCGGGTCGTGCGCGTAGTAGGTGGCGAGCGTGGCGACGGTGAAGGCGCTGCCGTCGGACCGGAGGCCGGTGCGTCCCAGCTGGTCCTCCCGCACGTCGTCGAAGGCCCGGGCAGCACGGTGCGCCGCCTCGCCGAGCTCCCGCACGACGGTGGCGGGGTCCTGCTCGCCGTACCGGTCCTCGACGGCCGTGGCGTCCTGGTCCCAGTTCGGGAACGCCGGGGCGTCCTCGGCGAGCATGAGTGCCAACCGCTCGGCCATCTTGCGGTGCACGTCACGCACGTGCGCGGCGTACTCGAGCGGTGACCAGGTGTTCTCGTCGGGGCGGTCGCGCACGTCCTCACGGTCGAGGATCGCCGGCCACGCCGAGGTGTTCGCGTCGATGATCCCCGGGACGTCGCGGATCGTGACCGCGCTGCCGTCGTAGCCGCACTCGGGGCACGCGGACTCGATGACCCACGTCCAGTTCTTCGTCTCGGGTTCGATCGCCATGGCTGGATGGTACGGCCTGTCACCGTCCGCTCCGATCCGCGTGCCCGAGGCGATCGACGCCGACCCCCGTCCGGGGGACACGCCGGTCCCTGTGAATCACCGGTCAATGACATTCCGGTCGCTCGGTATCGTCGACGGCTGTTCCCGGGCCGGTACCCGTCGGCCCGCCGATCCTCCGAGGAGAAACGCATGGGTTCCGACCCCAGCAGTACCCCGACCCGACCGCACCGACGGCTCCGCGAGAGCGACGTCACCGTGGTCGACAAGAGCATGATGCGACGAGCCGTCAGCGGCATGGTGGTCGGCAACACCATGGAGTGGTACGACGTCGGCGTCTACGGCTACCTGGCCGTCACGATGGGGAAGGTCTTCCTCCCGACGGCCGAACCCGCGGTCCAGATCCTGTTCAGCCTCGGTGTCTTCGCGGCCACGTACATCGCCCGGCCGCTCGGCGGCATCGTGTTCGGTCGTCTCGGCGACCGCATCGGGCGGCAGAAGGTCCTCGCGACGACGCTCATCATGATGGCGACGTCGACGTTCCT
>NZ_BACZ01000099.1 GCF_000333375.1 Curtobacterium sp. B18 | reverse complement strand
GTCGTCGACCATCGCCCGTGCCTCGGACTCGGCGTTCAGCTCGGCGATCGGGGCGTGGATGCTGATGGTCTCGAGGTCGAGCAGCTCGACGCCGTCGACGTCGGCCGCGTCCGGGTCCACGTTGCGGGGGAGCCCGAGGTCGTAGGAGCAGATCGCGGCGACCTTCTCGGCGCTCGCCGACGACGGGTCGAACTCGTACCCGAGCCACTCCTTCGCGAGTCGACGTGCCAGCTCGACACCGATGACCCGCTGGCCCATGCAGAGCACCTGCGCGTCGTTCGAGAGCACCGACCGCTCGACACTGAATGAGTCGTGCGCGGTCACTGCCCGGATGCCCGGGACCTTGTTCGCGCTGATCGCCACCCCGAGCCCGGTGCCGCAGATCAGGATCGCCCGGTCCGCCCTGCCGTCGGCGACCATCCGTGCGGCGTCGACGGCCACGTGCGGGTAGGCGGTGTGTCCGTCGGCATCGACCCCGACGTCCTCGACCGAGGCCACCCGGTCGTCGGCGAGCAGATCGCGCTTGATGACCTCCTTGTAGTCGAAGCCGGCGTCGTCCGAGCCGATCACGAGTCGGTACGTCATGCGTGTGTTCCTTCCAGTCGGTCAGCACGGGTGGCGAGGACCTCGCCGACCCGGGTGAGGATCATCCCCATCGACGTGGCACCCGCGTCGGGGGTGCCCACGCTCTTCTCCGCGAGCGGTCGCGCGCGGCCGATCTTCGGACGCAGCTCGGCGGTCGCGGCCGCCTCGGTGACGGCGATCGCGGCGGCGGCGCGCCATGCGGTCGCGGTGTCCTGGCCGCCCTCGACCCCGGCGCGCAGCGCGTCGACGAAGGGGAGGAGGGCGTCGAGCAGCGTCTTGTCGCCGCGGGAGGCTCGTCCGAGGTGCACGATCGAGTCGGCGAAGGCCTGCGCTGCGTCGACGACGTCCGCGGCCCGGTATGTCTCGCGGTCGTCGCGGAGCGATCGACCGAACGCCTCGAGGGCTGCACCCCAGAGGACACCGGAGGTGCCGCCCGCGAACTCGGCCCACGCGTCACCGGCGCGTCCGATGACGAACGCGACTCCTGCCTCCCGGTCGAGACGGTCGACGGCCCTGCGGGCCGCGCTCGCGCCCTTGACCATGCCGCGGCCGTGGTCGCCGTCACCGGCGACGGCGTCGATGCGGCCGAGTTCCTCCTCGTGCTCGCGCAGCAGCGCCTCGACCGCGACGAGCGCGTCGCGCGCCGTGTCGGCGGCCTGCCGGGAGGCGGTGGTCGCGTCCGGCACCTCCATCGCCTCCGCCGCGGCGTCCTCCACCGCGTCGGCCGGCACGAGCGCTGCGACCGGCGCTGCCACCTTGCGGTACGCGGGCGTGTAGGCGTCGGCACGCCAGTAGCGCTCGAGCTCGTCGTCGAGCCACTGCAGCGTCAGCGAGCACCCGCCCATGTCCAGGCTGGTGACGAGTTCGCCGACCTCGGGCTCGACGACCTCGAGGCCGGCCTCGGTCAGCAGCGGGAGCACACGCCCCCACAGGAGGAAGAGTTCCTCGTACTTCGTGTCGCCGAGTCCGTTGAGGATCGGGGCCACCCGTGTGGCCCCCGCCGGGCGCTCGGCCAGCAGCCGGTCGACGAGGAGCGATGCGAGCTCGCGCGCCGGCAGCAGCGGGACGTCCTCGATGCCGGGCTCACCGTGGATGCCGAGTCCGAGTCCGAGGTGGCCCTCGGGGACGGAGAACAGCGGCTCGGCGGCGCCGGGCATGGTGCAGCCGGAGAACGCGACGCCGATGGTCCGGGTGGCGGCGTTCGCGGCGTTGCCGACGCGCTCGACGTCGTCCAACGATGCTCCCGCCGCGGCCGCGGCACCCATCGCCTTGAAGACCGAGAAGTCGCCCGCGATACCACGACGACGCGCGGGTTCTTCGGCACTCGCGACGTCGTCGGTGACGATGACGACCCGGGTCGGGATGCCCTCGGCGTTCAGCCGTTCTGCGGCGATCCCGAAGTTCATCACGTCACCGGCGTAGTTCCCGAACGTGAGCACGACGCCCCGGCCTTGGTCGGCGGCCTTCGCCACCGAGTACACCTGCGCGGTCGACGGCGAGGTGAAGACGTTGCCGACGACGGCACCGGTCGCGAACCCCGGTCCGACGATCCCGCAGAACGCGGGGTAGTGTCCCGACCCGCCGCCGACGACGACGGCGACCTGGGGCTCGGCTGCGGCGGTGGGGAGCGCCACCACGCCACCGTGGACACCGCGCACGCGGTCGGCGTAGAGCGCGGTCCAACCGGCGAACTGGTCGTCGGCGAAGTCCTCGGGATCGTCGTGGATGGTCGTCATGCTGGTCCTCCGGTGGTGGTGGGTCGTGGGGCCGGGCGGCGTCGGGACGGCCGACACCGCCCGGGGTCGTGCACCGGGTGGCGGCGGGACGGCCGCTGCCACCCGGGAGCTCAGTGGGCCTTGGTGCCCTGCGGGACACGCAGGAAGTGGACCATCACGAACGCGCAGGCGTACAGGCCGACGAAGGTCCACGTGACCGCCTGGCCACCGCCGCCGAGCGCGAACACCGCCGCGACGACACCGGTGCCGAGGAACGCGGCGCCGCCGGCCGCGGTGGTGTACATCGCCATCGCGGCGCCCTTGTGGTCGGGTGCCAGCGCCGGCATGATCGCGCCCATCGGCACGAAGCCGGCGAGCAGGCAGCCGAAGACGCATCCCGCCACGACCGAGAGCACGTACCCCCAGTCCGATCCGGCGGGGACGAGCTGCGGCACGTACCACCAGGCCACGAGTCCGGTCGCCGATCCGACGATGCCGAACCACTTGACGGTGCGCTGCCAGCCGATGCGGTCGCCGACCCAGCCGAACAGGGCGTTGACGAGGATGTTCGTCGCGTACACGCACACCGTCATCAGGAGCCAGCGACCCTGCCCCCACCCGCGGTCGTCGGCGATCACGGCGGGCAGGACGACGAACATGCCGAACTCGGGTGCCGTGTTGATCAGTCGGACGAGGAATCCCATCAGGACCTTCGGGCGGGTGAGGGTGAGGCGGATGCCGCTCGTCAGGACCCGCCAGGCGGTCTCGCCCTCGGGCGCGATCCGGCGGAACCCGTTCGGCAGGCGGACGCCGAAGAACATGACGAGGAAGCCGATCAGGACGAGGCCGATCGAGGCGATCATGGCGCCGGTCTCCCCGCCCGTACCGCCGCCGAACGCCGGGATCGCGCCGATGGCGAAGAGCGAGCCGAGCGTGGGGAGTCCGCCGGTGAACGCCACGTAGAACCAGCCGACGGCCGAGCCGTTCCGCTCGACGGGCGTGGTGATGTTCACCCACACGAGGAACGCGAACGCGAAGAGCGGGTAGCCGAATCCGCGCAGCGCGTACGACACTGCCGCGAACGGGACGCTGCCGAGCGCGAGGGCGACGAGGAACAGTACCTCGAAGACGACCCACACGCCGAAGCCGAGCACCATGACGCGGCGCGGACCGACCAGGTCGGACAGGGCACCGGACACGTACGAGCCGATGAGCGCAGCGAGGCTGTAGAAGGTCACGATCGTCGCGACGGTGGCCTCAGGGCTACCGAGCACGGCGACCATGTGCGGTGTGATGAAGTTCGACTCGACGCCGTTCCCGGTCATGAAGACCAGCACGGCGACGAACCCGAGCGCGAGCGGCTTCGGGATCCCCATCCGGTCCAGTCGCCCCTCTGGGTGGGTTGCTGGCGCAGTGGTCGGGCGTTGGGTCGTCGTCGACATCCTTGACTCCTGTGTCCTGGTGGTCTGCGAACTGCTGATGACTCTACACTGTTGGAACGTTTGTCCAGAACACAATTTCAACCGACGGTCACGGGATCTGCGAGCACGTCGCCGGGCGTGCGCTCCGGTCGGCACTCCACGCGGCGATACGATCGACGTGTCCGCGCGAACCGATCGCTCGTCGACCGGTGTCGGCGACGTCCCGAAAGGCAGTGCCACATGTCCTCCGACATCACCGCGCCGACGGAGGCCGGGCGCACGCGGTTCCCGCTCGACACCGTCTACCAGGCGGCAAGGATGTACTACCTCGAGGACGCCACCCAGGTGGAGATCGCGTCCAGGCTCGGTGTTTCACGGCCGACCGTGAGCCGGCTCGTCGCGGAGGCCCGCCGGGCTGGACTGGTCCGGATCGAGGTCGTCGACCCCTTCCAGGACGAGACCGTCGCGCTCGCCGAACGACTGCAGGTGGTGCTCGGGCTGCACGCCGTCCACCTCGCTGCGGTCACCCATCCGGCCACGCTCGGCGTCGACCTCGCGGGGGCGGTCGCCACGGCCTTCGAGGGCATGGGGCTCACGGCGGGGGACGCCGTGCTGATGTCGTCCGGCCGGACCGTCTACGACGTCGCGCGCGCCGGGATGCCGCGTCTGTCCGGTGTCCAGCTCGTCCCGACCGTCGGTGGTCAGGCCGACCCGATGCCGTGGTTCCAGACCAACGAGATCACGAGGACGGCCGCTGAGCACTCCGGTGCGATCCCCGCCTTCCTCTTCGCGCAGGCGATACCGTCCCCGGCCATGCGGGCCACACTCGACGAGGACCCTGCGTTCCAGCACGTCGTCGGTCTGTGGAGCAGTGCGAAGGGCGCCGTGCTCGGGATCGGCGCGCCGACCGCGACGCGGGACGCGATCGCACGGGGCGTCCCGGTGGAGGATGCTGCGTTCCAGTACGCGGCTGGTGACGTGTGTCTCAACTTCTTCGCGGCCGACGGCTCGGCGATCGAGTTCCCCGGGAGCGATCGGATGGTCAGGACGTCTCGCGAGGTCTTCGCCGGCAT
>NZ_BACZ01000100.1 GCF_000333375.1 Curtobacterium sp. B18 | reverse complement strand
GGGTGCGTCGTACGGGTCGGCGTTCCTCGCGGCCGGCCTGGTGGCGGACGTCGACATCGCGACCTGGAACCCGCCGTCCGAGGTCATCCGTCCGGACCCGGATGCGCACCGGGCGTACGAGGAGGGGTACCGGGACTACCGCGATCTGTACGAGGCCACCGCCGCGGTGGTCCATCGGCTGGCGGAGCGGACGACGCGGTCGGCACAGCACCCCTGAGCGGGCCGACCGCGTCGGTCGTTCAAGCCCGTCGGGACGGGATGATCGAGACCTTGACGCTCGCACCGGCCGAGTCGCCGACCAGGTCGAGTGCTTCCTGGAAGTCCTCCAGCGCGAACTGGTGCGTGCAGATCTCCGACATCGGCAGGGTCTCCGACTCGAGGAGCTTGATGGCCGCCGGCCAGGTGTGCGGACCGAGGTGTGCCCCACGGACGTCGAGCTCCTTGTCGTCGGAGATGATCGACCAGTCCACCGAGACGTTGTCCTTGAAGACCGAGTACTCGACGAAGGTGCCGAGCTTGCGCAGCAGGTTCAGGCCCTGCGGCACGGCCGACGGGTGTCCGGTCGCCTCGATGTAGACGTCGGCACCGTAGCCGTCGGTGAGCTCCTTGACCCGCGCGACGGCGTCCTCCTGGGCGATGTTGATGGTGATGTCCGCGCCGACCTTACGGGCGAGTTCGAGCTTCGCGTCGACGACGTCGAGCGCGATGATCCGGAGCGGGTTCTTCTGGCGGGTCCCCGCGATCGCGGAGAGGCCGATCGGACCGGCGCCGGCGATGACGACCGTGTCGCCGAACTTGACGTCACCGCGCTCGACCGCGTGGAACGCGCAGGACAGCGGCTCGGCGAACGCCGCGACCTGGCCGGGCAGCTCGCTCGAGACCGGGTGCGTCAGGGCCTTGGTCGGGACGAGGACGAACTCGGCCATGGCGCCGTCGTATCCCTTGAACCCGAACATGTCGTGCACGTTGCACATCCAGTAGCTGCCTTCGAGGCAGTACCGGCACTCCCAGCACGGCACGATCTGCTCGCAGGCGACCCGGTCGCCGATGGACACCTTGCGGGCGGCGAGCGCTGCGTCGTCACCGGCGACCACCGTGCCGACGAACTCGTGGCCGGGGATGCGGTTCGTCTCGGCCCAAGCGGCGCGGTTCTCGTCACCCCAGAACTTGGCTGCGCCGTGGTAGCACTTCAGGTCCGAGGCGCAGATGCCGACCGCGTCCGTACGGAGCAACAGCTCGCCGGGTCCCGGAGTCGGGACGGGTCGCTCCTCGAGTCGGTAGTCGCCAGGGCCGTGGACCACGACGGCGCGCATGGTCGCCGGGAAGGGCTCGGAGCCGGTGCTCGTGGGGGTCGCGGTCGTCGTGGACATGAGTTCTCCATCGGTCGTCGTCCTGCCGCGTCCTCGCGGCGAGGGCGACACTACGCGACGCAGAACAAAAGTCAAGAACAAGATTTCTGATGCGTCGGAACCGTCGCGTGGCCGGACGGATTCGGCGCGTCCACTTGCAGAAAGTTCGTTACGCACATAATTTCTGCTTTGCGCCACATTCATGGAGCCGGTCCGCGCCAGCGGAACGACGCAACGGAGCGAACCACGAGGAGCACGCGATGACGCGAGCCGACCACAGCACGCGGCGACCCACGGTCGTCGGAGCCGTCACGGGTGACCGGACGGGGCGGACCGTCCGGGACGGAGCTGAGCGATGAGCGCTTCGGCCACCGTCCGCCGACCCGCCGCGAAGCGCAGGCCGACCAGGAGGATCGTGCTCGTCGCGGTCGTCATCGTCGTGGTCGTCGCGATGGCGCTCTCGACGAAGGTCGTCGGCAAGGGGTCGAGCGTCGGGGCGGGCCCAGCGGCGTTCTCCGCATCGGCCTGGGGCAAGACGAACTTCCCGAAGGTGCAGCAGGCGATCGCGAAGCGGGCCGTCCCCGCCACCGAGCTGGCCCCGGCCGTGCTCGCCGACTCCACCTCTGCTGCGAAGCGGTACGGCGTCGACGCCGGGACCGGTCCGGAGTTCTCCACGACCTTCACCGGGACGGTCGGGAAAGCCCAGGACGGCGTCTACCCCGTGACGGTCGACGGCGTCCCCAGCGGTCTGCTCATCCGGATCCAGACCGGCCCCGCCATCAACGGCACCGACCTCCGCGACGCCCCCGGCACGGTCGAGTTCGGCCAGTTCACGAACCAGATCGACTACCAGAACGCCGGCGCTGCCCTCAACGACCAGCTGAAGAAGCAGGTGCTGGCGAAGGTGGACACCACCGCGCTCGAGGGCAAGGAGGTCACCGTGACGGGTGCATTCCAGCTGATCAACCCGAAGGGCTGGCTCGTCACCCCGTCCGAGCTGGAGGTGCGCGGATGAGCGGCGACGACGCGATCGGGACGGTCGTCCTCGAGGCCGCCGACGTCGTGAAGACGTACGGTGCGACCCGGGCACTCAAGGGGGTGGCGTTCGCGGTGCACCGCGGGCAGGTGACGACCCTGTTCGGCGAGAACGGCGCGGGCAAGTCGACGCTCATGAAGATCCTGTCCGGCGTCGAGCAGCCCACCTCCGGGACCCTCACGCTGCGCGGCGAGGCCGTGACGTTCGCCGACACCGTGGACGCCCGCGAGCACGGGATCTCGATCATCCACCAGGAGCTGAGCCTGGCACCGAACCTCACGGTGCGCGACAACATCTTCATGGGCCGTGAGCTGCGTGGACCGACCGGGGTCGACTACGCGGAGGAGGCCCGGCAGGCCGCAGTCGTCCTCGCCGAGCTGGGCGAGGACATCGACCCCGGGACACTCGTGTCCGACCTGCGCCTCGGGCAGCAGCAGCTGGTGGAGATCGCTCGGGCACTCTCCGTGGACGCGCGGATCCTCATCATGGACGAGCCGACGAGCGCGCTCTCGGCGTCCGAGGTCGAGGTGCTCTTCACGGTCGTGCGCGACCTGAAGGCCCGAGGTGTGTCGATCGTCTACATCTCGCACCACCTCGAGGAGGCCCTGGAGATCACCGACCATGCCGTGGTGCTCCGCGACGGTTCGGTCACCGCGACGGCCCGACGTGCGGACATCGACCTCGAGTGGGTCGTCCGCGCGATGGTCGGTGACGGTTTCGACCTCGGGTCACCGCCCAGCGGCTACGACTTCGGTGCGCCTGCGCTCACCGTCGAGGACGTCGTCGTCGCCGACCCGGACGTGCCCGGACGGAACGTCGTCGACCACGTCTCGCTCGAGGTCCGCGCCGGCGAGGTCGTCTGCATCTACGGCCTGATGGGCGCCGGTCGCACCGAGCTGCTCGAGGCGGTCGCCGGGCGGACGCCGATCGACGGCGGAGCGGTCCGGAAGGGCGACCGCGACCTTGCTCGACTGTCCATCGCCGAGCGCATCGATGCCGGCCTCGGGCTCGTGCCGGAAGACCGGCAGCGGGACGGCCTCGTCCAGACGATGACCGTCGGGTCGAACATGTCGCTGGCGTCCATCGGTGCCTTCGTTCGTGGGCTCTTCCTGTCCGGCCGGCGTGAGGTGGACCTCGTCACCGACTCGATCCGGACCGTGCACGTGAAGACGGCCGGCGGCGGCGCGATGATCGGCTCACTGAGCGGCGGGAACCAGCAGAAGGTCGTCATCGGCAAGATGCTCGCGACCGATCCGGACGTGATCCTGCTCGACGAACCCAGTCGCGGCATCGACATCGGGGCGAAGGCCGAGGTGTTCCGGCTCCTCGCAGAACGTGCCCGGCAGGGCCTCGCCGTCGTCTACACCACCTCAGAGGTCGGCGAGTGCCTGAGCATCGCCCACCGCATCGTCGTCATGAGCCGTGGGCGGATCGCCGCCGAGTTCGGCTCGGACGTGACCAAGGAAGCGATCATGGCCGCCTCGGGCGAAGCCGTGGTCGCATGACCGCCAGGAACGGAACAACCATGACCACCACGACCGCCGATCGACGGCGTCTCGCCCTCCCCGCCGAGGGCTTCAGCCTGGGACGGATCCTGCTGCAGGGCCGCGCCTACTTCGCCCTCGTCGTCATCATCGTCGTCTTCTCGATCCTGTCGCCGAACTACTTCACGGTGAGCAACCTGCTCACCATGTCGTCGCACGTCGCGGTGTACGCGATCCTCGCGCTCGGCATGCTCCTGGTCATCCTCAACGGCGGCATCGACCTGTCCGTCGGCTCCACCCTGGGCTTCTCGGGGGTGATCGCCGGCTTCCTCATGAAGGGTGTGGCGATCGGTGGGGTGACCCTGTACCCGAAGGTCTGGGTCGTCGTCGTGCTCGCCTGCGCCGCCGGAGCGCTCATCGGCCTCGTCAACGGTGTCCTCGTGGCACGGTTCCGGGTCGCACCGTTCGTCGCCACCCTCGGCATGCTCTACGTCGTCCGCGGCATCGGACTGCTGATGACCAACGGCTTGACCTACAACAACCTCGAGGGCAACGCGGAGCTCGGCAACACCGGGTTCGACTGGCTCGGCTTCAACCGGCTGCTCGGGCTCCCGATCGGTGTGATCGTGATGATCGTCGCCGCCGTCGTCGGATCGCTCCTCCTCAACCGGACCGTCTTCGGCCGCTGGCTGTACGCGTCCGGTGGCAACGAGCGCGCTGCGGAGCTGTCCGGTGTCCCGGTGAAGCGGGTGAAGATCCGTGTCTACGTGCTGTCCGGCCTGTGCGCCGCGATCGCCGGCCTCATCCTGTCGTCCGAGCTCACGAGTGCGAGCCCGACGGCCGGCAGCTCCTACGAGCTGACCGCGATCGCGGCGGTCGTCATCGGCGGTGCGGCGCTGTCCGGCGGCGTCGGCAACGTCCGCGGCACGCTGCTCGGTGCGTTCGTCATCGGCTTCCTGTCGGACGGGCTCGTCATCATCGGCGTCTCCGCCTACTGGCAGACCGTCTTCACCGGTGCCGTGATCGTGTTCGCCGTCCTCCTCAACGCGGTCCAGTACAAGCGTCGCCCCGCCAAGGCCGGCGGCGCGTCCGGACCCGACCAGACCTCTCCCACCGGCACGCAGCCCCCGGCAGCCGTCGGTGAGAAGACCGCCGTCTGACTCCTCCGTCACACGGTCCACAGCGAAAGGAAACCCACCATGAACCGCAAGCTCGCAACGGTGCTCGCAGCGGGAGTCGGACTCAGCCTGGCCCTGACCGGCTGCTCCGCCGGCGGTGCCGCATCCGGCGGCGACGGCTCGTCCAAGAAGGGCGGCCTCATCTCGATCATCGTCAACGACCCGTCGAACCCGTACTGGAAGACGGAGGGCGACGTCGCGTCGGCCGAGGCGAAGTCGCTCGGCTACAAGTCGAACGTCTCGGCGTCGAAGGGTGACACGAACACCGAGAGCAACCTCATCGACACCGCCATCACGAACAAGTCGGTCGCGATCATCCTCGACCCGGCCAACGCCAGCGGGTCCATCGGCGCCGTGAAGAAGGCCGACGCCGCCGGGATCCCGGTCTTCCTCGTGAACGCGGAGATCAACCAGGCGGGTCTCGCCAAGGCGCAGCTCGTCTCGAACAACGCACAGGGTGCCGCGATCGGCGCGCAGCAATGGGTGAAGTCGGTCGGGGACTCGGGCAAGTACGCGGAGCTGTTCGGGGCGCCGTCGGACAACAACGCGCAGACTCGATCGAACGGCTACAAGACCGTCCTGACGCAGTACCCGGACCTCAAGGAGGTCGCCAAGCAGGTCGCGAACTGGGACCGGACGCAGGGCCACGACAAGACCCAGTCGATCCTGCAGGCGACCCGGACA
>NZ_BACZ01000101.1 GCF_000333375.1 Curtobacterium sp. B18 | reverse complement strand
CCGAGCTTGATGCGGCCGTCGTCGGCGAGCAGGACGTTCTCGGGCTTGAGGTCGCGGTGCACGATGCCGGCACGGTGCGCCGAGGCGAGGCCGGCGAGGACGGCCCGGAGGATGTCGGTCGCCTGCTCCGGCGTGAGCGCGTGGTGTTCCTGCAGGAGGTCGCGGAGCGTGATGCCCGGGATGTACTCCATGACGATGTACGCCGTGTCGTCCTCGGCGCCCTGGTCGTACACGCCGACGAGGTTCGGGTGGGAGAGCCGGGCGGCGGAGCGGGCCTCCTGGATGAAGCGCTCCCGGAAGGCCTGGTCGTCCGCCAGGTGGCCGTGCATGATCTTAGGGTCTGCTGCACCGTGGCGTTCTCGGAGCCGGGCAGGAAGTACAGCGGGTTGGCGAAGTCGTTGAACACCGCCACCGACTGCACGAGCACGACCGTGATGATGACGGGCTTGAGCAGCGGCAGGACGACCCCGAAGAACAGGCGGATCGGGCCGGCGCCGTCGAGCACCGCGGCCTCGTCGAGCTCCTTCGGGATCGTCGCGACGAAGGCCCGGAAGAGCAGGATGCAGAACGACAGGCCGAAGGTCGCCTCGATGAGGATCATCCCGCCCATCGTCTTGAACAGGTTGAGTCCCTGCAGGACCCAGATCGTCGGGACGATCGCGGGCGGGACGATGAGGCCGGCGAGCACGAAGAAGCTGATCACGCCGTTCCACCTGCTCGGACGACGCTGCAGCACGTAGCCGACCATGGCGGAGAAGACCACCATGATGACGACGCTGCCGACGGTGAGGACGGCACTGTTCAGGAACGCCCGGACGATCCCGCTCTCCCCGGTGGCGAACACGGCCTGCAGGTTCTGCCACAGCTGCCACTGGGTCGGCAGCGTGAAGCCGAGCTGGTTCGCCTCGGCCGGGCTCTTCGCGGCCTGCAGGAAGACGAAGACGAACGGCACGAGGAACACGACGAAGCTGACGACGATCGCGATGATGCCGATGACCCACTTGCGGGTCGTCTGGCGGTTCCGTCGGCGGGCGACGGGGGTCGGTGCGGAGCCGGTGCGCCGGCTGGTGGTGATCGCGGTCACAGGTCCGCCTCCTTGCGGTTGAGCAGCCACGAGATGGGCACCATGATCGCGGTCACGACGACGAACAACACGACGTTGCCCGCGGTCGACAACCCGTAGAACCCGGCCTGGTACTGCTTGTAGATCACACTCGCGATGACGTCGCTCGTGAACCCGGGGCCGCCGCCGGTCATCGCCCAGATGAGGTCGAACGACCGCAGGCCGCCGATGAGCGACAGGATGATGACCGTCCCCATCGCCGGACGCGACAGCGGCAGCGTGATGTTCCGGAAGATCGACCACGAGCTCGCGCCGTCGACCCGGGCGGCCTCGAAGTACTCCTGCGGGATCGCCACGATGCCCGCGATGAAGATGAGCGTGGCGATGCCGACGCCCTTCCAGACGTCCACCGCGGCGACGCTCCAGAGGGCGAGGGCCGGGTCGGTCAGCCACCCGGGGGTGGGGAGGCCGACCGCGCCGAGCGCGCCGTTGATGATGCCGTGGAAGGGGTCCATCAGCGCCTTGAACGTGATGCCGATGCCGATGGTCGACACCAGCACGGGGAAGAACACCACCGCTCGGAGGTAGCCGCGCCCGAGCACCGGGCTCGTGAGGAGCAGGGCGAGGGCGAGTCCGAGGACCACCTTCGCCGCGCTCGTCACGAACCCGTACTCGAACGTGTGCACGAACCCGGAGACGAGCTGCGGGTCCTGGAAGAACCGGACGAAGTTGTCGAAGCCGATGAAGGTCTGGTCGAACAGCGTCCAGCGGGTGAGCGAGAAGTAGAACCCCGCGAAGGTCGGGACCGCGAAGAACACGACGTACAGCGCGATCGCCGGGATGAAGAACCACGCCGGGTAGAACGAGCGCATGCGTCGGCGTGCCGGTCCGGGGCCCGCCTTCGTGGTCTCGGGCGGGGCGACCGCCGTCGTGAGCGTCGCGGTCACGCCGGTCACCAGCCCTTCAGTCCGAGCTGCTGCGCCTGCTGCACGACGTCCTGGTCGTACTGCTTCGCACCGACGGCCGCGCTGGAGATCCCGGAGCCGACCTGCACGCAGATCTTCTCGAGGTTCGGGCCCTTGATCGGCGAGAGGAACTCGAGCGCCGGCGTGGCCTTGCCGTCGTCGATGTACTTCTGCAGGTCGCTCAGCATCGGCGGCACCGAGCTCGGCAGGGTGCAGGTGGAGATCACGTACGGGCCACCGGGGGTGCCGGTGTCGTTCTGCACCTTGCAGCCCTCGGACGAGTTCGCGAAGGCGACGAACTTCTTCGCGGCCGCGAGCTTGTCGCCCGTGGTCGTCTTGGGGATGTAGAGGCCGTTCGGCTCCCAGATGGTGAGGTTCGTGTCGTCGGCGTTCTGCGCGGGGAGGGCGAAGGCGCCGATGTCGTCGACGGCGTCCGGGTTGTCCTGCTGCAGCGTCGAGATGGCGTTGGTGAGCATCGGGTACTGCGCCCCGGTGCCCTCGGCGAGCATCTTCAGACCGTTCGCCTGGGTGGCGGAGGCGAAGTCCTTGTTGACCAGGCCCTTGTCCTGTACCTCGGCCAGGTGCTCGAAGCCCGCGAGGGCCGGCTCCTTGGCGTAGGACTCCTTGTTCTTCGTGTACTGCGTCGCCCAGTTGCTCTGCTGCGCGGTGATGTTCGCGAAGTCGCCGAGCACGAAGAGCTGGCTCGTCCAGGTGTCGCCGTAGGTCTGGATGATCGGGGCGACCTTGCCGGCGTCCTTGATCTTCTCGCTGTTGCTGATGAACTCGTTCCAGGTGGTGGGGACGCTCAGGCCGAGGTCCTCGTAGACCTTCTTGTTGTACATCACGGCGCCGCCGAAGCTCGTGCCGAACGGGGCGCCGTACATGCCCTTGTCGGTGCTCACGACCTTGACGAACTGCTTGTCGACGTCCTTCGCCCAGCTCTCCTTCGACAGGTCGACGAGGGTGTTGTCGGGGTTCAGGGCCTGCAGCAGCGAGCCGGAGTTGTAGTTGAAGACGTCGTCCATCTCGCCGGTCGACAGCTGGGTCTTGACCAGGTTGTCGCCGTCGGTGCCCTGCGGCTTCGTGTCCACCTTGACGGTGATGTCCGGGTTGGCCTTCTCGAACGCCGCGACGAGTGCCTTGGTGGTCACCGCGGTGGCGGTGGAGTTGTCGACCAGGTAGCTGATCTGCACCTTGCCGCCGCTGCTGCCGGTGTCGGCTGAGCCGCCGGACGAACAGGCGGCCAGGCTGCCGATGAGGACCGTGGCGCCGCCGATGGCGAGCAACCTGGTGGTCAGGGAACGAGCTGACATTCCTTACCTCCTCGTAAGGCCGGGGCGGGGTACCCCGGGTGAAACGGTGCCGGTCGCCGCGCCGGTGCGGCTTCCGGTGGTGCTGTTTAGAACGTTTCAATCGGAATGGAACCATGCGGATTGAAGCGTGTCAATCACCGATTCGGTTTCGTTACGCACGGACGGACCCCGTGCCCGGTGCGTTGGCCAGGAGGCGCGGCCCGGCCCCGGCGGGCGGGCGTGCGCGGAGTGGCTGCGCGAGACTCGGCTCGGCGGACTGTTTCGCGGCTGCGGGCCCGCGAGGGTGTCCGCCCACGCGAGACTCGGGTGCGCCGGGGCTGCGCGATGGTGGGGCTCGCGGAGTTTCGCGCTGGCCGACACTTCACGGGGTCGCCGGCGCGTGAGGTGTCGCTCAGCGCGAAACGCGTGCGCGGAGTGGCTGCGCGAGACTCGGCTCGGCGGACTGTTTCGCGGCTGCGGACCCGCGAGGGTGTCCGCCCACGCGAGACTCGGGGTGCGCCGGGGCCGCCCAGGGGCGGGGCTCGCGGGGTTTCGCGCTGGCCGACACTTCACGGGGTCGCCGGCGCGTGAGGTGTCGCTCAGCGCGAAACGCGCGCGCGGAGTGGCTGCGCGAGACTCGGCTCGGCGGACTGTTTCGCGGCTGCGGACCCGCGAGGGTGTCCGCCCACGCGAGACTCGGGGTGCGCCGGGGCCGCCCAGGGGCGGGGCTCGCGGGGTTTCGCGCTGGCCGACACTTCACGGGGTCGCCGGCGCGTGAGGTGTCGCTCAGCGCGAAACGCGCGCGCGGGGTGGCTACGCGAGACTCGGCTCGGCGGACTGTTTCGCGGCTGCGGGCCCGCGAGGGTGTCCGCCCACGCGAGACTCGGGATCGCGACGGCCGCGACGGCCGCGACGGCCGCGACAGCCGCCCGGCGCCGGCGGCCGCCCGGCGCCCGGCGCCCGCCGCTCAGGCCTCGGTGCGCCGGGGGTCGCTCGGCGCCGTCCGGGCGGCCACCTCGGCGGCCCGCGCACGCCCGAGCGTGCTCTCCCGCGGGACCAGCTCGCTCCCGAGCACCACCGTCCGGTGCACGTGCTCCGCCGGGTCCTCGTCGAGCTCGGCCAGCAGCAGGTCGACCGCGACCGAGCCCATCTCGGAGCCGTGCATCGTCACCGAGGTGAGCGGGACCGCGCCGCCCCATGCGATCGAGTTGTGGTCGCAGCCGGTCACGGGGATGTCCTCCGGCACGCGGAGTCCAGCCGCCCGCAGCTCCGTCACCACGGCCATCGCGAGGAGGTCGGTCACCCCGAGCACCCCGTCCGGCCGCGCGTCGGCGGGCATCGCGGCGATCCGGGCCCCCGCGTCCGTGCCACCCGGCGGGTCGATGTCGCCCGCGTCGACGTCCACGAGCTCGACACCCGGGTGCTCCGCGATCGCCCGGAGCAGCCCCTGCCGACGCCGTGCCACGGGCTGGAGGTCCGGACGCGCACTCACGAACCCGATCCGCCGGCACCCCTGCTCGATGAGGTGCGTCGTGGCGACGTAGCCGGCCTGCTCGTTGTCGACGATGACCGAGCAGGCATCGACCTCGGCGGGTTCGTAGTTGACGTACACGACGGGGAGCCCGTGCTTCCGGACGGTCTCGACCTGCTGCTTCGACGCGGTCATCGACGCCAGCAGGATCCCGGACACCCTGGTGCTCTCGAGGAACGCGAGGTGCTCGGCCTGCGCCTCCAGGTCGTTGTCGCTGTTCGTCACGAGCAGGGTGTTGCCCCGGGCCCGCGCGGTGGTCTGGGCGCCGCTGACCATGTCCGTGAACAGGGAGTTCCGGAGCGACGTCACCACCAGGCCGATCGCCCGGTTGCTCCCCGACGCGAGCGCACGGGCGTTGCGGTTCGGCGTGTAGCCGAGGTCGCTGATCGCGGACCGGACGCGGTCGGCCGTCGCGTCCGCCACGCGCTCCGGGTGGTTCAGGACGTTCGAGACCGTCGCGAGCGAGACGCCCGCCCGAGCGGCGACGTGGTGCACGCTCGGCGGTCCGTCGCGCCTGGGGACATGCACCATGCTCCGATCGTAGGCGGAGCGGGGTTCCGGCCCGGCCACCGTCGGACGGGAGGCGCGGTGCGGCGCCGACCCGCGCCTCCCGTCCGACGCGGCGCACCACCGGATCCGCGAGCGCGACCGCGGTCGACGCAGGCCGCGCACCGCGCACGCGCGGACCGCACCTCGCGCGCCCGCGCCTCAGCGCTCGACGACCGTGGACTGCCGCACGACGAGCTCGGGCGTGAACTCCACGTGCAGCTGGTCCGTGCCCTGCCCCTGGTCGACCTGGGCCACGAGCAGCTCGATCGCCCTCCGGCCGAGGTCCTGCGCCGGCTGCCGCACCGAGGTGAGCGGGACGACCGCGGCCTCGGCGAAGGCGATGTCGTCGTACCCGACGATCGCGATCTCCTCCGGGACCCGGATCGACCCGCGCATGATGAAGGCCTGCTCGAGGCCGACGGCGAGCAGGTCGTTCGCGGCGAACACCGCGTCCGGACGTTCGGCGGCCGGTCGGGCCTGGATCTCCTCGCCGACGCGCCGGCCCTCGAGGACGGACAGCGACGTGGTCGGGATCACCTCGAGTGCCGCACCCGCCGCGTCGGAGGCCGCGACCGCGCCGGTGTGGCGGTCGGTGACCTGCCGGATGCCGAACGGGCCACCGACGAAGGCGATCCGGCGGCGCCCGATGGCGGTGAGGTGCTCGACGGCGATGCGGCCCCCGGCGACGTCGTCGACCGACACCGAGGCGAAGTGCTCGTCGTCGGCCCGGCGGTCCACGAGCACCACGGCGGTGCCCTGGTCGCGCAGCCGTTCGAGCCGGCTGAGGTCGTCCCCAGCGGGGGAGATGAGGAGTCCGGCGACGCGACGCTCCTCGAACAGCTCGACGTAGGTGTGTTCCCGGTCGACCGACTCGTCGGAGTTGCCGACGAGGACCGCGAGGCCCCGCTGCATCGCCGCGTCCTCGGCCCCGCGGGCGACGTCGGTGAAGAACGGGTTGCCGCCGTCGAGGACGATGAGCCCGACGGTCGAACTGCGGCCGGCCCGGAGCTGCCGCGCGGAGTCGTTGCGGACGAACCCGAGCTCGGCGATCGCGGACTGCACGCGTTCGACGGTCCCGGGGGCGACCTTGTCGGGGCGGTTGAGCACGTTCGAGACGGTGCCGAGGGACACACCGGCGAGCGCTGCGACGTCCCGAACGCTCACTGCCATGGGGTCATCCTGACATCGGGGCGGGCGTTCCGGTGGAGCGACTTGCCCTCCGGCCGAACGGCGAGTACGGTCTCCGCAGCACCGTTGAAACGATTCACAGTCGAACACGCGAACGGAGGACCAATGGCGGTCCGTATCGGAGCCCGGAACACCACGGGCTGGAAGGCGACCATCTCGGTCGCCATGTCGAACTACATCGAGTCCGGGTCGATCATCGCGATCGCCACGAGCCTCAGCCTCTGGCAGGCGCAGTTCCACGTCGGCGACCTGCAGGTCGGGCTCCTCGCGAGCCTGTCCGCGAACGCGTTCGGCGCGGCCGCCGGCGCGATCATCGGCGGCCCGCTGTGCGACCGCTACGGCCGGAAGTTCATCTACACCTACGACCTGCTGCTCTACATGCTCGGCATCCTGCTCGCCGTGTTCGCCGGCAGCTACGGGATGCTCCTCGTCGGTTTCATCCTCAACGGCATCGCCGTCGGCGCCGGAGTCCCCGCGAGCTGGACCTACATCGCCGAGCAGGCGCCCGCCGACAAGCGCGCCGCCCACGTCGGCACGGCGCAGCTCGCGTGGTCGATCGGCCCGATGGTCGGGTTCGCCCTCGCCATCGCCGCGGCCCCGCTCGGACTGCTCGGCAGCCGACTGATCTTCGCGCACCTGTTCGTCGTCGCCGCGATCGTGTGGTGGCTGCGACGCGGCCTGCCCGAGTCCACGATCTGGAAGGACGAGCGTGCTGCCACCGGCTCCGCGAACTTCTTCCACGGCTTCGGCCAGCTGTTCAGCCGGCGCGGGAACCTCACCGCGATGCTGTTCCTGTTCGGCGTCTACGCGCTCTGGAACACCGTCGCCGGACAGGCCGGGATCTTCCAGCCACGCGTCTACTCGGCCACCGGCGTGACGAGCGTCACCGAGCAGTACGGGCTGCAGATCCTCGTGTGGGGCTGCACCGTCGCCGCGACGTACTTCGGCTTCATGCGCTTCGCCGACCGGATGAGCCGTCGGCTGCTCTACGCGATCGGCGCCGCGCTCGCGGTCGTCGCCTGGGCCGTCCTCATCTACGCCCCCGCGACCCTCGGCACACTGCTGTTCTTCGCGATCGCCTGGGGCATCTCCTCGGGCATCGGCGCGCAGGCGTTCTACGGCCTCTGGACGAGCGAGCTGTTCGCCACCCGGTACCGTGCGAGTGCGCAGGGCGTCCTGTTCCTCGCCGCCCGCGTCATGGTCGGCCTGCTGAGCATCTGGTTCCCGCTCCTGCTCGCCGACATCGGGCTCCGCGCGCTCGGCGGGCTCATCCTCGGGCTGCTCGCGCTGTCGTTCCTGGTCGGCACGATCTGGGCGCCGAGGACGCAGGGCAAGACCCTCGAGGAGATCGAGGCCGAACGGTACGGCACCGTCACCAGCGCGACCGGCACGGTCCGCACCCCCGAGGAGCACGCCGCGCGCCAGCAGGCGCTGCGGGGTGCGCGAGCCGAGCGGACGCGCCGGTGAGCGACGCGGCCCAGCGTGATCCGCGCCTCCTGGACGGTCCTGGAGGCGCGGATCACGTGACCCGCGTCTGCTTCCGCCTGCAGGTGGGGACCGAGCACCTCGACGCCTACCGCGAGCGGCACGCCGCGGTCTGGCCCGCGATGCTCCGGGCGATCGCGACCGCGGGACGGCGGAACTACTCGCTGTTCCTCGACGACGACGGCCTGCTCATCGGCTACTACGAGACGGACTCGGTCGCCGATGCCGACGCGTCGCTCGCCGCGTCCGAGGTGGCGGCCGCGTGGGAGGCGCACATGCAGCAGCTGTTCGACGGCACCACCGGTCGGGCGGACCAGACGGCGCGGGTCCTGCCCGAGGTCTTCAACCTCGAGGACCAGCTCGCGGCCGCCGCCGACTGAACGCTCCGCGAACGTCCACGGACCGTCCAGTCGCCTGATCGACGCCGTGGCTAGCGTGGGGCCATGCAGCCGCCCGCAGCCGGGACCCTCCGCGTCCTCCACCTCTCCGACACCCACCTCACGGGCGACGGAACCCTGCACCAGGGGTCCGTCGACACGACCGCCGCGCTCGAGGGGGTGCTCGCACGCGCCGACGGCGTCCCGGGGGTCGGGCTCGTGGTGGTCTCCGGCGACGTCTCCGGAGACGGGTCACCGGAGTCGTACGCCGCCGTCGTCGAACGCGTCGGCGGCTGGGCGGGGCGCCACGGTGCGGCGCTCGTCACCGTGCCGGGCAACCACGACCTCCGCGAGGGGTTCCGCCAGGTCCTCGCGAACGGGCACGTCCTCGGCGAGGGCGGCCGGCCGCTCATGCACACGATGGAACACCACCCGCCGACCGTGCCGGTCGCCGGGCAGTCCCTCGTCGCCGGGCGCCGGATCGTCACCGTGGACACGAGTGTCCCCGGCGCCGGGTACGGCGAGATCGCCGAGGCGTCGCTCGAGCGACTCCGCGCCGCCCTCGCCGGCGACCACGCTCCGCACGGCACCGTCGTCGTCCTGCACCACCCGCCGCTGCCGGCACCGACCGCACTGCACGACGCCCTGCGGCTCCGCAACCCCGGGGCGCTCGCCGACGTGATCCGCGGCTCGGACGTCCGGGTCGTGCTCGCCGGGCACTACCACCACCACTTCGCCGGGTCCCTCGCGGGCGTCCCGGTGCTCGTGGCCCCCGGCGTCGCGAACGACACCGACGTCACCGGCCCCTACGAGGAGGAGTCGGCGTACGTCGACGCCGGCGCGCTCGTCGTCGACCTCGCCGAGGACGGGTCCGTCTGGTCGACGCCGATCCGGGTGCCGCGGCCCGACGCCGATCCGCTCGCCTTCGCGCTCGACGCGGACACCGTGACGCGTGTCATCGAGGCGTCCACCGGGCGGTAGGCGCACCGGCCGACGCACGGGGGACGTCCAGCGACCTCGCATTCGGGTCGCAGTCGGGAACTCCGAGTAGGAGAGGTGTCACACCTGGAGTGAAGGAGTACCCATGCGGATCGGCAGCGCAGTGCAGTACGACCGGTACGGCGACTTCGACGTCGTCGAACTCGTCCCGCAGGAGCGACCAGACGCGGGTCCCGGCGAGGTCGTCGTCGAGATCGTCGCGGCGGGGCTCAACCACATCGAGCGGTTCCTCCGCGAGGGCAAGCTCCGCGACCACATCGAGCTCGACTTCCCGGCACGACAGGGCGTCGACTTCGCCGGCATCGTCCGGGCACGCGGTGAAGGGATCAAGGACCTCCGCGTCGGCGACGAGGTGATGGGGCACGCGCCGAACGGCGGGTCGCACGCCACCTGGCTCGCCGTCCCGCGCAGCGCCGTCATCAAGAAGCCGGAGCACGTCGGGTGGGAGGTCGCCGGCGGCCTCTACCTCGCCGGCTGCACCGCGGTCTCGGTCGTCCGCGGCCTGAAGCTCGGCCCCCAGGACACCGTGGTGATCACCGCGGCGGCCGGCGGCGTCGGACACATCGAGTGCCAGCTCGCGCACGACGCCGGCGCCACCGTCATCTCGCTCGGCAGCGCGCGCAACCACGACTACCTGCGCCAGATCGGCACCCTCCCCGTCGTGTACGGCGAGGGCGAGGAGGAGCGCATCCGCGCCATCGCCGACGGCCGTCCGATCACGGCGTTCATCGACAACCACGGCGAGAGTCGGGCCGAGGAGCTCGCGGAGCGTCTCGGCGTCGCACCGGGGCGGTTCGTGTCGTCCGAGGCGCGACGTGACATCGAGATCCGGTTCCTGCGGGCCCCGGCCGACGACGAGGAGCCGCGCGAGCTCCTGACGCTCCTGGCCAAGGCCGTGCAGGACCGACGCGTGCAGGTGCTCATCTCGGGGTTCTACCCGTTCGAGTACATCGTCGAGGCCTACGAGGACCTCGCCGAGATGAAGTCCCGCGGCAAGGTGGTCATCGGCATGCAGACCGTCGAGACCGGCGCACGGATGGACTGGTACCGGTCGGAGAAGGCCCGGGACCTGCGCGACCGGTACGCCGACGCGCGGGGGAGCGACACGGAGACCATGGCGGGCGGCTCCACGAGCTGACCCAGCCATCGACGAGCGGAGCGGCCGCGGCGCAGTGCGCCGCGGCCGTCGTCAGCTCAGGACGTCCTTCGTGGCGAAGCGGCTGTACGCCAGCGCGCCGAAGACCACGACGTAGCCGAGCTGCAGCAGGGCGTTCGAGCCGAAGGAGTCGAACGCGATCGGGTCGCGCAGCAGGTCCCCGAAGCCGAGCCACTGGTGCGAGAACAGGTACGGGTGCAGCCAGTCGAGCTGCGGCAGCTGGTCGAGCACCTGGGACGCGCCGGCGAGCACGACCGTCGCCGCCATCGCGCCGACGGGCACGGTGGTCAGGGTGGACGCGAAGAGCCCGATCGCCGACAACCCGAGCATCGACAGCGTCACGTACAGCGCCAGCAGCAGCGCGCGTCCGGCGTAGGACCAGCCGTCCACCTGCGTGCCCGACAGCAGCGTGACCGGACCGATCGGGAACAGCACGGCACCGATCGCGGCGCCGACCACCACGATGAGGAGCGTCGCCGCGAGGCAGAAGGCCACCGCGCCGACGTACTTGACGAGGATGAAGCGCACCCGGCCGGTCGGGGCCACGAGCAGGTAGCGGATGGTGCCGTGGCTCGCCTCGCCCGCGACGGTGTCGCCCGCGACGACCCCCACGGTGAGCGGCAGGAACAGTGGGATCGACACGGTCAGGGCCGTGAACGCCACGAACAGTCCGTTGTTCGTGATGTCGCCGAGGAACGCCGGACCGCCCGAGTCCCGCCCGGTCGTGATCCTGACCGCGACCGCGATGAGGATCGGCACGAGTGCGAGCGCCCCGAGCATCGCCCAGGTGCGACGGCGTCGGAAGACCAGGGCGAGTTCGGACCCGAGCAGCGCGAACGGGCGCTGGCGGGGACGCGGGGTGTCGCGCGCGTCGGGGGTCGCTGACCCGGCGGTGGACACGGTGGCGGCGTCAGGCAGCGACATCGAAGCCCTCTCCGGTGAGGGCGACGAACAGGTCCTCGAGGGTGCCGCCGCCGACGGTCAGCCCGCGGACCCGGACGTCAGCGCGGACGAGCTCGGTCGTGATGGTCTCCGGCAGGACCTCGTGCGGCAGGTCGGCGACGAGGACGTCGGCTCCGCCCTCGTGCCGCGGGGTCAGGCCGAGGCGGATCAGCACGGTGCCGGCCTGCCCGAGGTCCGGCGTGCGGACCGTGACCGTCCGGGCTCCGGCGGCGCGGAGTTCGTCGAGCGGACCCTGCGCGACGATCTTCCCGGTGCGCATCACCGCGGCGTGGGTGCAGACCTGCTCGATCTCGGCCAGCAGGTGGCTCGACACGAACACCGTCGTGCCGTCGTCCGCGAGGGACCGGATGAGGTTCCGGACCTCGCGCGTGCCCTGCGGGTCGAGGCCGTTCGTGGGCTCGTCGAGCACGAGCAGGTCGCGCGGGGCGAGCAGCGCGTTCGCGAGGCCGAGACGCTGCTTCATGCCGAGCGAGTACGCGTGTGCCTTCTTGCCCGCGGCGTGCGCGAGCCCGACGCGGTCGAGTGCGCTCGCGACGCGGTCCTTCCGGGTCCGCGGGTCCGACGTGGGGTCGGCCGCGTCGAACCGGAACAGGTTCGCGCGCCCGGACAGGTACGGGTAGAACGCCGGTCCCTCGACGAGCGCGCCGACCCGCGGCAGGACGTCGTGCAGGGCCCTCGGCATCGGTTGGCCGAGCAGCTCGATCGTGCCGTCCGTCGCGCTCGAGAGGCCGAGGAGCATGCGGATCGTCGTCGTCTTGCCGGAGCCGTTCGGCCCGAGGAAGCCGAACACCGAACCGCGCGGCACGGCGAGGTCGATCCCGTCCACCGCCCGCTGCCTGCGGAAGACCTTCGCCAGCCCGGTGGTGCGGATGGCGAGGGCCGCGTCGGACGTGCTCACTCGGCTGCGGCGACCAGTGCCGACACCGGGACCGCGCCCGCGAGGACCCGGCCGTCGTCGGTGAGGTAGACCGACACGAGTGAGGTCTGCACCGCGCGGCCGCCGTCGACCGATCGGGTCAGCTGGTCGAGCAGACCGGCCTGGTCGGCACCGAGCGCGGACTCGTCGACCGTGCCCTTCGGCAGCTCGGCGATGGCGCTCCAGCCCGTGCCGGTGACCGTCGGCTCGTCGCCCGGACGCCCGTGCCGGTGCTGCGCGCCCTCGTCGTGGGCCGTGGCGTCGGAGAGGTCCTTCGTCTCGACGGTCGCGTTCGCCGGCGGCGTGAAGTCGAACAGCCGCGCGGCCGGTGCGCCGTACTGCAGGCTCGTGAAGCCGACCTCGACGGCGGGGTCGCTCTGGCCCTTCGCCGCGATCGTGGCGCGGAGCGGCAGCCCGGTCTGCTGGTCGACCGCCAGGCGGACGGACCCGACGAGCGTGCCGGACGACTTCGGCGTGAGGGTGATCTGCCACGCGTCGTGCCCGGCGACCCGGACCTCGGTCGGCTTCGAGACGGTGGTGCTCGGCGTGATCGCGTCGATCGCCTGCTTCGCGACGTCGGCCGGCGTCATCGTGCCGGACTGCGGCGCCTGGGCGTCCTTCGGCAGGGTGACGTGCGTCGCCGTGCGCTCCTTCGAGTCCCAGGTCCAGACGTCGGTCCCGTTCCGGACGAGGTCCTGCTCGGCGAGCTGCTGCGTCAGCTGGACGCGCTGCTTGGACGCGCCGTCGACGTAGACGCGGGCGGTGTGCGACGAGGTCAGGAGTCCGAGGGCGTCCGAGGCGTCGCCCTCGAGCGAGGAACCGCCGGACCCGGTGGGGAGCTCGGGCAGCCCGAGGTCGCTCGTCTGCACGAGCTTGCCGGAGTACTTCGCGTCGGAGGACCCCGCGATGCTGGCGATGACGTCCGCCGCGCTCGGGTTCGTCCCCGCGACCGGGTCGCTCGACGCGTTCGCGATCATCGGTGCGGCGACGGCGCCGGCGACGACGACCGGTGCGATGACGGCGGGCAGCCAGGCTGACTTCTTCATCGGTTTCCCCTCGGTGGTTCGTGTGGGACGGCAGCACCGTACGTCCGGCAACCGACAGAACGCTGGGGGCGCTGCGACCTCCCTAGAATCGGTGCGCGGACGCGGTTCCGTGCGCGACGGCGAAGGAGACGGCATGCGGGCGGTGCTCGGACTGGACATCGGCACGTCGAGCACGAAGGCACTGCTCGCCCGGCTGGACGGGACGGTCCTCGCCGAAGCGAGCCGACGGCACGACGTCGACCGCCCGGAGCAGGGACTCGTCGAGATGGACGGCGACTCGTGGTGGACGGAGTCCACGACGCTGACACGCGAACTGCTCGCTGCGGTGCCCGACGCCGAGGTCGCGGCCGTCGGCGTGAGCGGGATCGGACCGTGCGTCCTGCTGACCGACGAGGACGACCGTCCGCTGCGGCCCGCAGTCCTGTACGGCGTGGACACGCGCACTGCGGACATGCTCCCCGGCGTGACGGCGGAGCTCGGTGGCGTCGACGTCGTGCGGGCACGGTGCGGCAGCGCCCTGAGCACCCAGGCGGCCGGTGTGAAGCTCGCCTGGCTGGCGCGGAACGAGCCGTCCACGTGGTCACGGGCCGCCCGGTTCACGATGCCGTCCTCCCGCGTGGTCGGACTGCTGACCGGCGAGTACGTGCTCGACCACCACTCGGCGAGCCAGACCACGCCGCTGTACGACGTGCACGAGAACCGCTGGATCCCCGAGTGGTGCGAGCAGCTCGCGCCAGGGCTCTCGATGCCACGCCTGGTGTGGTCGGGTGACCGGGCCGGAGTCGTGACGGCCGAGGCGGCCGCGGCCACGGGCCTCCCGGCCGGCATCCCGGTGACCGCTGGTGCGATCGACGCATGGGCCGAGGGCGTGAGCGTCGGCGAGACCGTGCCCGGGCGCATGTTCCTGCAGTACGGGACCACCATGTTCATGATCGCGCCGACGGCCGAGGCGATCGCGGTGCCCGGGATGTGGACGACGGTCGGAACGCACCCGGGGCAGCCGTGTGTGGCGGGCGGTACGGCGACGTCCGGGGCGATCACCGACTGGTTGCGGCGGCTCGTCGACGGTGACTGGGCGACGATGCTCGACGAGGCCGCGGTGTCCGGGCCGGGCGCCAACGGACTGCTCATGCTGCCGTACTTCGCGGGGGAGCGGACCCCGATCGCCGACCCGCACGCCCGCGGCGTCGTCGCCGGTCTGACCGTGCGGCACACACGGGGCGACCTGTACCGTGCGGCGCTCGAGGCCACGGCGTACGCGGTCCGGCACAACCTCGAGGCGCTCCAGGCCGCTGGCGTCGAGGTACGGGAGCTCGTCGGCGCGGGAGGGGGCCTGCGCGGTGCGCTCTGGCCGACGATCGTCACGGACGTCACCGGGCTGCCCCAGACCGTGCCGAGCGTGACCGTGGGTGCGTCGTACGGGTCGGCGTTCCTCGCGGCCGGCCTGGTGGCGGACGTCGACATCGCGACCTGGAACCCGCCGTCCGAGGTCATCCGTCCGGACCCGGATGCGCACCGGGCGTACGAGGAGGGGTACCGGGACTACCGCGATCTGTACGAGGCCACCGCCGCGGTGGTCCATCGGCTGGCGGAGCGGACGACGCGGTCGGCACAGCACCCCTGAGCGGGCCGACCGCGTCGGTCGTTCAAGCCCGTCGGGACGGGATGATCGAGACCTTGACGCTCGCACCGGCCGAGTCGCCGACCAGGTCGAGTGCTTCCTGGAAGTCCTCCAGCGCGAACTGGTGCGTGCAGATCTCCGACATCGGCAGGGTCTCCGACTCGAGGAGCTTGATGGCCGCCGGCCAGGTGTGCGGACCGAGGTGTGCCCCACGGACGTCGAGCTCCTTGTCGTCGCCTGCCGGTGTCCGCGCTCGGTTCTCCGGGTCCACCGGCACGAGGAGCTCGTCCGCGTGCACCGCGTCACCGCTGAGGTACTGCACCGAGTACGACAGCCGGAGCCGCCGGGTCTCGTCCGCGGTCGAGCGGAACGGCCGGATCGCGGCGAGGTACCGTGCCGCGAAGCCGAGCAGGCGGTTCGCGAGCAGCGCCTCGGCGACACCGAGGAGCGCGACGTGCTCGTCCTCGTGCCCCGAGCCGATGTGCAGTGCGCGCTCGGTGAGCACGACCGCGGCCTGGGCGTTGCCGTCCACCACGTACGAGCGGGCCGCACGGAGCAGCGCGACCACGTCCGGGACGTCGTCGACGAAGCTGCGGTGCCACGCCGCCGCACGCGGGTCGGACTCGGCGCTCGCCGCGGCGAGCTCGGTGTGTGC
>NZ_BACZ01000102.1 GCF_000333375.1 Curtobacterium sp. B18 | reverse complement strand
TCCCGGGCCCGTTCCGGGGCGGGCCGGGGAACACCGGGATTCGGGATGCCGAACAGGCCCGATCGGCTTGCGGACGGGGATCGGAGCGCGCCAAGCTGGTGTGCGAAGGGGAGTAGCTCCCAGCGCGTGCATCGACACACTGGCCATCACGATGATCGGCCCGGTGCACCACCTCCGCCCGTCCCGCACCGGGGCGCACGAGGCGAGCGAGACCTTCGGCCGTTCCGCCATGGCCGAAGCCGCTCGAGTGTGTGCAGCGTCATGGCTCGACCACGAGGACCACCATGTCGACCACCCTCTCTCCCGCGCCGCCCGCCGTCGCACCGCCCCGCATGGGCGCGAGCGCCTGGGGCCGCATCGCGATCTGCATCGCCATCGCCCTGCCGGCGGTCGTCTTCCGCATCGGCGGGTTCGCGCCGAACGCCCTCGTCGACCTGCTCGTGTTCGGCGGGGCCGTCGTGGCCGCGTCGTTCCTGCTCGCCTGGGCCGCCGAGGCCGCCCAGAAGGACATCGCCGGCGCGCTCGCGATCGCGATCCTCGCCCTCATCGCCGTGCTCCCCGAGTACGCGGTCGACCTGTACTACGCGTTCCGTTCCGGGTACGACCCCTCGTACGAGCAGTTCGCCGCCGCGAACATGACCGGGTCGAACCGGTTGCTGCTCGGGTTCGGGTGGCCGCTCGTCGTGATCATCTCGCTGCTCGTGGCGCGCCGGTTCGTCCGGACCGGGTCGCTCCCGGCCTCGGCCACCCGGGTCCTCGAGCTCGAGCGGTCGTCGCGCCTCGACATCGGGTTCCTCGCGCTCCTCGCCCTCGTCGCGTTCCTCATCCCGCTGATGGGCTCGATCCCGATGTGGTTCGGCTTCGTGCTGCTCGCCGCGTTCGTCTGGTACCTCTGGCGGGCCTCGAAGGTCGAGGACGGCGACGACGACGAGGAGCTCGTCGGTATGGCGGGCAACATCGCCTCGATGCCGCAGCGAGCCCGGCGCTGGACGATCGCGGCACTGTTCGTCGTCGCGGCCGCGGTGATCCTGTCCTCGGCGGAGCCCTTCGCCGACGCCCTCGTGCAGTCCGGCAGCGCGCTCGGCATCGACAGCTACTTCCTCGTGCAGTGGCTCGCCCCGCTCGCCACCGAGGCGCCGGAGTTCATCGTCGCCGCGCTCTTCGCGCTCCGCGGCATGGGCGGCGCGGCCATCGGCACGCTCATCGCGTCGAAGGTCAACCAGTGGTCGCTGCTCGTCGGCTCGCTGCCGATCGCGCACGTGCTCGGCGGCGGGACGTCCGGCGGGCTCCCGCTCGACGGCCGGCAGATCGAGGAGTTCATGCTCACCGCGTCGCAGACCGTCCTCGGCGTGGCGATCATCATCGCGCTCCGGTTCCACTGGTGGTCGGCGATCGCGCTCGCGGCGCTGTTCGCGGTGCAGTTCTTCGTGACGGACACGAACGGGCGCTGGGTGCTCAGCATCGTGCACCTCGTCGCGGCGCTCGTCGTGTTCTGGATCAACCGCCGCGAGATCCTGCCGACGGTGACGGCACCGTTCCGACGGGCGTCGTCCCCCGTGCTGCGCGGCTGACCCGCGTCGGTCGACCCGGCGAGCGGCTCGGCTCGCCGCTCCGTCGAGCGGGCGACATCTGTCCCGTTCGGCGTCGCTGTGTGGCAGATCGTGCCCGTTCGGCGGAGCTGAGCGGCAGGTCGTGCCCGCTCGGCGGAGGTGGGCGGGACGGGGGTTCCGCCGGTCGGGACGGGAGGCGCGGAGCGGGCTGGCACCACGCCTCCTGTCCGCCGGCCGGGACGGCCCGTCGAGCGGGCGTGACGCGCCGTCGGCTGTGCGCCGACCGGGCACAATCCGTCACACTCGGCGTCGCTGCGCGGCAGATCGTGCCCACTCGGCGGACGTGAGCGGCGGGTCGTGCGACCGCCGCGCCGCGGCGCGCCGGCGCAGCGCGGGCGGGTGCGGGGCG
>NZ_BACZ01000103.1 GCF_000333375.1 Curtobacterium sp. B18 | reverse complement strand
CACGTTCCGGCTCGCTGACGTGCGTGTGGCCCTCGAACACGGCGACGTCCCACACGTCGGAGTCGAGCGGCGCCACGTTCCAGTCGCCCATGAGCGCCAGCGGTGTGTCCGGCTCGGCACGGAGCCACTCGGACGTGCGGTCGGCGAGCTGTCCGAGCCAGTCGAGCTTGTACGTGTAGTGCGGGTCGCCCAGCTCGCGGCCGTTCGGCACGTAGAGGCTCCACAGCCGGACGCCGTCGACCGTGACACCCATGGCACGGGCCTCCACCGGCAGGTCGGGTCCCTCGTGCCCCTTGAGGAAGCCGGGCTGGCCGGGGAAGTCGCGGGTGACGTCCTCGAGCGGGAGCCGGCTGGCGAAGGCGACGCCGTTCCACTGGTTCAGGCCGTGCGCCTCGACCTGGTAGCCGGCAGCCTCGAACGCCTCGAAGGGGAACTGCTCGGGCTTGCACTTGATCTCCTGCATGCCGAGGACGTCGACGTCCTCGCGCACCAGCCAGTCGACGATCCGACCCACTCGGGTGCGGACGGAGTTCACGTTCCAGGTCGCCACGCGCATGGGTCCGAACCTACCGTGGGCCAGCCGGGCGCCGTCCGCGTGCCGGGGCCACGGGGCGGGCGGGGCACGGCACGATGGTGTTCGGTGGACGGACACGACGAGCACGACGAGACCCCTCCGGAGGGACGCATGGCATCGACGACGACCGGCGTGGCGGGGACTGCGGCCACGACGCGGGCCGGCGTGGCGGGGACCGCGACCGCGACGCCGACCGGCGTGGCGGGGTCCGCGACGGCCACGACGACGCGGGCGGCCACCGAGGGACGGACCATCATCGACGACAGCGTCGTCGCGAAGGTCGCCGGCATCGCCGCCGCCACCGTCCCCGGGGTCCACGCACTCGGCGGAGCCGCGACCCGGGCGTTCGGTGCGGTCCGGGACGCGATCGCATCGAGCGCCCTCGGCCGTGGTGGGTCCTGGTCGAGCGCGCTCGGACAGGGTGTCCGCGTCGAGGTCGGCGACGAGCGCGCCGCGATCGAGCTCACGATCGTCGTGGACCACCCGAGGCCGATCCCGGCCGTCGCCGAGGCGGTGCGGACGGCCGTCGCCACCGCCGTCACCGAGTTCGTCGGCCTCGAGGTCGTGTCGGTCGACGTCGTGGTCACGGACGTGTGGGTCGCGGCCCTCGACGGGGACGTCGACGGCGCGGAGGTGGGAGTCCCGGTCCTCGACCGGGACGTCGACGGCACGGACGCCACCCGCGGTCGCGCCCGGTGACCACCGTCGGCGGTGCCGCACGACGAGGCAGCGGCGGCCCTCGGGCGATCGACGGGCTGACCCGTGCACGGGGTGACGTCGTGGTGCCGTCGGTCGTGCGCTCCGCGGCACGGGGGCGACCGGTGCAGGCCGTGTGGATCAACGAGATCGGCGGCCGGACCTTCCGCATCGGCGAGGACGGGCGTGCCGAGGAGTACGTCAAGGTCCTGCCGCACGCCTACGCGTCGTGGATCGTCGGCGAGGCCGCCCGGCTGACGTGGGCGTCCCGGTACGCGACGGTGCCGGAGCTCCTCGACCACGGCGTCGACGACGAGGGGGTCTGGCTGCGCACGCGGGCACTCCCCGGGTGGAGCGCGGTCGATCCGCGGTGGCACGACGAGCCCCGGACGGCCGTCATCGCGGCCGGCGAGGGCCTCCGGGCACTGCACGACACGCTGCCCGTGCTGGACTGCCCGTTCGAGTGGTCCTCCGTGCAGCGGGCCGGACGCGCCCGCGCCGCCGGGGCCGATCCGGACGCGCTCGGCCCCGAGCCGGCCGTGGACCGCGTCGTGGTGTGCCACGGCGACCCCTGCACGCCGAACACCCTGATCGGTGCCGACGGACGGTTCGCCGGGCACGTGGACCTCGACGCCCTGGGGATCGCCGACCGGTGGGCGGACCTCGGTGTGGCGACGATGGCGCTCGGCTGGAACTACGGCCCCGGGTGGGAGGGGCTCTTCCACGAGGCGTACGGAGTCCCGCTCGACGAGGAGCGGACCGCCTGGTACCGGGCGCTGTGGAACCTGGACGACGACGGCGTGGAGACGTCAGCGGACGGCGGCGACGGGGTCGAGGCGGTCAGCGACGGCGTCGACACGGCCGCCGGGCGGGACGACTAGAAGGCCACGCCCCGCGCCTGCATGAACGGCACCGGGTCGACGGTGGCGCCGTTCACGTGCACCTCGAAGTGCGTGTGGCAGCCCGTCGAGTTGCCGGTGGAGCCGACGAGCGCGATCAGCTGCCCGGCCGAGACCCGCTGCCCGGGGCTGACGCGGAACCCGCCGTTCACGATGTGCCCGTACGCGGTCTGCACGCCACCGCCGTGGCTGATCCGGACGTAGTTGCCGTACCCGCCGTACCAGCCGGCGTAGTCGACGGTGCCCGCGGCCGCCGCGACGATGGGCGTCGAGCAGCCGCTCGCCAGGTCCGCACCGTCGTGCTTGATGACGGAGCCGTAGATCGGGTGCACGCGGTACCCGTAGGGGCTGATGACGTAGCCACTCGCCGGCCGGACCCACCCGGTGCCCGAACCGGAACCGGGCGATCCGCTGGCGCCGGAGCCGCTGCTGCCCGTGCTGCCACCGCCGCCACCGCCACCGCTGTTCGCCGCGGCGGCCGCGCGCTGAGCGGCGAGCGCGCGCAGGTACGCCTCGCGCGCAGCCTTCTCCTCTGCCGCCTTGCGCACGGCCTCGCCCTTGGCGAACTCGGCCTCGGTCCGGACGCGGCCGGAGGTCAGCGTCGCGAGCTGGGCGTCGAGGCGGGCCTTGTTCGACTGCTGCTCGTCGTAGGCGGCCTGCACCTTGTCGGCCGCGGCCTGGGACGCCTGCATGCGGCGCTCGGCCTCGGCAGCGAGGTCGGCGAGCGCCTCGGACGCACGGTCGGCCTGGTCGGTGAGGGAGCGGGCGACGGCGGCGTCGGCCGTGGCTGCCGCCTCGACGCGTTCGGCCTGCTCCGAGAGCTTGCTCAGCGCACCGAGGTTGTAGAGGAGGTCACTGGCGTCCTGGCCGCCGGAGATGACGGACGCCGTGACGTCGGATCCACCGGACCGGGCCATCTGCGCCGCGAACTGTCCCGCCTGGGCGGCGCTCTGCTCGGCGGTCTCGGTGTGCTCGTCGGCGTCGGCGCGGAGTCGCTGCTCCTTCTCGGCGGCGTCCTGCGCCTTGCCCTGCGCCTCGAAGAACTCGGTGCCGAGGCGCTGGGCCTCGGCCTCGGCCGCCTTCACCTTGCTGGAGAGCCCGGAGATGATGCCCCGGATCTCGGTGATCTGGTCCTGCTTGGCGGACTCCTGCCCGCGCGCGGCCATCACCTCGTCCCACGAGGGGTAGGTCGCCGCGCTCGCCACCGGGGCGTCGAGCACCACCGTGCCGACCAGGCCCGCGAGCGCGAGCGCGGTGGCGGCGAGACGGAGGCGGACGGCGGCACGGCGACGCGGGTGGCTTGGGGGACGAGTCACGCACCCGAGCCTATACATCCGTTCAGGCACGACGGGTCGTCGCCGCGCGGCTGTGGAGAACTTCGCAGGGCGGGCGTTCAGAACCCGCGTTCCCGCCGGATGGCGTCGGCGCTGTCGACGACGTCCCGCTGCAGCACGGCGGCCCCGGCCGTCCCGGCGTAGTCGTAGACGTCGAACCCGGCGCAGTGCGTGATCGTCGCGGGCGGCCCGAGGGAGTCCTCGACGGCGGTCGTCCAGACGTCGCCGGACCCGATCACGACGAAGGTCGGGGCGGCGTCGCGGTACGCGCCGAGGTCGACGAGCCACGGGTAGGTCTGGAACGTGTCCCGCACCTGCAGCAGCTGCACGTTCGTGGACGCGTAGGTCGCGAGGGGGCGGACGGTCCAGAACTGCCCGACGCCCACGACGTCCCGTCCCCCGGCCCAGCGGTCCAGGCAGGCGGCCGGGTCCGAGCGTGCGTCGACGACCGCGCGGAGGGTGCTCGGCGCGGTGGCGACCCCGGTGAGCAGGACCCCGGCGGCAGCGAGGGCGAGCACGGCCCGGATGCCGCGCCGTGGCCGGTGCACCTGGGTCCGGCGGACGGCGGTGCGGGCGAGCTCGGCGACCGCGACCAGGGCGAGGAGCGGCGCCGTCACGATCGGCTCGAGGTACCGCGGGGTCTCCGAACCGGCGACGACCACCCCGACCGACACGGCCACGACGGTGACGAGGGGGAGCGCGGCGGCGACGAGGACCGTCCGTGACGTCCGGACCCGCCACGCCCACACGGTCCCGCCGACCGACAGGAGGACGCCCACGAGCAGCAGGAGCAGACCCGCGTCCCCCGCGGCCGACCCCGCGCGGTCGTCCGTGAGCGCGGCGAAGAACCCGAGGGTCTCGCCGGCACGCGACGGCTGGACGTAGGTCGACGGGTCGAGGGAGACGAACGGCCGGAGCGGGATCCGCAGCAGGTACCCGACGACCGAGCCCACCGTCACCGTGCCCGCGAGCACCGCGACCAGGCGCCAGGGCAGTCGGCGTGCGAGCGCGAGGAGCACCAGCGTCACCACGACCGGCGCCGCCGACCACGGCACGTACAGCGGGTTCGACGCGGTCGTGCAGGCGGCGACGAGGCCCAGCACGACGAGGACCGGCACGGACGCCCGCCCGGTCCGCACCGCGCGGAGCACCAGGACCGCGGTGCCGAGCATCGCCAGGACCGCCCCGTAGTAGTACGTCGTCGTGAGGAGCAGGGACGCGAGCTCCAGCGAGGTCGCCGTCGCCGAGGACTCGGTGAGCACCAGGAGCGTCACGAACCCGAGCGCCACGGCGGACACCGCGATCCGTGCCGAGCGTCGAGCCGCCGGCATGAGCTCGTTCGCGGCCGCGCGCACGAGGGCGTAGACGGCCAGCAGCACGAGGACGCCGTTCAGCGCGAGGGCCTGCTGCGGCGTCGCGGTCACGAGGGCGCACAGCAGGTAGACCGGCAGCTCGGGGAAGAAGAACAGCGCCGGGGACATCGCCCACTCGAACGGCTGCCCGAGCTCCATCGAGCGGCGGACGAGCGGCAGCAGCACCGAGTCGCCGTCGTACCAGAGCAGGGTGACCCTCGGGGTCGCGACGACGTGACGCAGGGCGATGACGGACAGGGCCAGCGCGACCAGCGCACCGAGCGCCTCCTGGCCGACCGCACGCCCCCGAGCGGGCCGCCCGGCGCCGTCGGTCCCGCGCGTCACCTCGGTGACGGGGCGCGCGTCGGAGGGCATGACCGGAGCGTACCGACCGAGGCTCGGAGCGCCCCACCCACGCGGGGCAGCGCGCTCCGGGGACGACCGGCTACCCTTGTGGGCTGTGACCGACGCGCGCGACCAGCTCATCCAGTTCATCACGGACGAAGCGGTGTTCCACGGAGACTTCACCCTCACCAGCGGGAAGAAGGCGACGTACTACATCGACCTCCGCAAGGTGAGCCTGGACCACCGTGTCGCCCCGCTCATCGGCCAGGTCATGACCGACCTCATCGGCCAGGTCCCGGACGTCGCCGCGGTCGGCGGGCTCACCATGGGCGCCGACCCCATCGCCAGCGCCGTGCTCCACCAGGCCGCCGCCCGCGGGCTCGCGTACGACGCCTTCGTCGTGCGCAAGGAGCCGAAGGACCACGGCCGCGGCAAGCAGGTCGAGGGTCCGGACCTCGCGGGCAAGCGCGTGATCGTGCTCGAGGACACCTCGACGACCGGCGGTTCGCCGCTCAAGGCCGCCGAGGCACTGGAGCGCGAGGGCGCGATCATCGCCGCCGTGGCCGTCGTGGTCGACCGCGACACCGGCGCCAAGGAGAAGATCGAGGCCGCCGGGTACCCCTACTTCGCCGCGATCGGACTGGCCGACCTGGGGCTCTCCGCATGACCGAGGAGCGTCCGGACGACGCGCACGAGCCCGACCAGACCGCCGGACCCGCAGACGGGGACGACGGACTGGAGGCGCGGCGCGGTTCCGTCCCGGACGCTCCGTTCCACGGTCTCCGCAGCGCCGCCGACATCTTCGGTGCGCCGCGGGGCGCGGACGACTGGCCCTCGCGCCGCGAGCGGCGCGAGGCCGAGAAGTCCGCGCGCGAGACCGGCGCGCCCCTGCCGGAACCCTTCGAGCCGGTGACCGCCGAAGAGCCCGAGGTCCGCGCGACGCCGTCGTCCGCCGACGAGGACGACGCCACCCAGGCGATCTCGATGCCCGAACAGCTCGAGGCGCCGTCCGAGAACCCCCAGGCCGAGGCCGAGCACGAACGGGCGACGCTCTCCGACCGCATCCCCGCCGCAGCACCGGTCCCGCCGCCCTCCACCGCGCCGCACCCCTCGTCGATCAGCCTGCCGACGGCCCGGTCGCACCGCGACGAGCGCGCCGCCGAGAACCGCGCGATCGACGAGGAACGGCGCCGCACCGACCCGTTCGGCGCCGGGCGCGAGGACGTCGACTGGCTCGGGCGGGCCACCGGTCCGCGCACGGCCGTTCCCGCCGAGCCGACCGCCGCGCCGGCCGTCCCGGCAGCCCCGGTCGTACCCCGACCGCTCGGCGTCGAGAACGTCCTGCCGCCCACCGACGAGCCCCCGAGCTTCACCGAGCTGCTCCGGACCGCCGGCGGCGACGTCGAGGGCACGGCCGGCGACGAACGACCGTTCGACTGGGCCATCCGCGACGACGAGCCCGGCGAGGTCCCGGCGACGCTGACGACGAACGCGTTCGACACCACGGCGCTCGCCGGTGGTCGCTGGAGCCTGGCGGACGAGGCGGACGAGTCGGACGACGACGTCGTCGCCGGTGAGCTGCCGACCCCGGTCGACGGGACGCCCATCGTCGGCGCGGCGGCTGCCGCACCGACCGTCGCGCCCGTTCCCGCACCCGCACCGCCGCCCGCCCTCGGGCCGTCCGCCCCCGTGGTGCCGGGCCACCTCGACGACCGGACGGACGGGTCGGAGGACGACCCGCGCCTCCCGTCCGACGCGCCGACCACCGCACTGCCCGTCGCCGGGACGCCGTGGTGGGCCGAGCCCGACGGCACCGTCCCGCCGACGGCGGCCCCGCCGCTCGTCGAACCGGCTACCTCGGAACCGGAGCCCGCCGCCTACCCGGCGCACCTGCCACCGGCGGTCGGGCAGGACCTCGACGCCGTGATGGGGATCCGTGGCCACGAGCCGACGGCGCACGCGGACGACGCGGCACCGCTCCCGGCGGCCGCGCCGGACGACCTCGACCAGTCCGAGTGGGACGGCCGCGAGACGAGCGACACGAGCGCCATCAAGGACCTCTTCGGGACCGAGGCGGTCGGGCAGCTCGGCGGGACCGGCTACGACCCGCACGACACCGGCACGCGCATGATGCCGGCCGTCGGGGCCACGCCCGCGCACGCACCCGGTCCAGGCCGCACGCCGGTTGCACCCGCAGCGGCAGCGGCAGCCGCAGCGTCCGCCGGCGGTGGCGACGGCGGTGGCGACCGCGACAACTTCATCAACGAGGGCTTCGCGAAGCTCCGGAACGAGGGCCGACGCGGGAAGCTGCTGCTCGTCTGGGGCTCGATCGCGCTCATCATCGTGCTGCTCGTCGCCGTGTTCGCCCTGACGAAGTGGATCCTCGGCAACTCGATCGAGGAGCGCACCCCGGCACCGACGTCGACCTCGGCCGCGTCGGCGTCGTCGTCCCCGAAGGCGGCCTCGTCGTCGCCGGCGTCCGCGGCACCGTCGTCGAACACCCTGCAGACCCTGCAGTTCGCCACGACCCCGGCGGGCCCGGGGGAACACGCCTGGACCGACCTCGCGGGCGGCGAGTGCCTGTCACCGTTCACCAACGCGTGGGCGCAGACCTACACCGTCGTGGACTGCCAGAGCCCGCACCTCGCCCAGCTCACCGCACGCCTGCAGGTGTCGGCGAACCAGTGGCCGGGGCCGGACGACCTCGCGTCCCAGGCGGCCGAGCGGTGCCAGACGTCCGAGGCGCTCGACACGGCTGCCGCGGCGGCCTACGGCGACGTGCAGGTGCAGGGGTCGTACGCGCCGGACCAGGCGACGTGGGACCAGGGCGACACGTTCATCTCGTGCTTCGTGACCCGGTCGTCGGGCGGCACCATGACGGGCTCGGTCGCGCCGAACGCCTAGGGGCTGCGGTCCCGGCGGGCTGACCGACCCGGAACGACACCACCGATGTCGTACGACGTCGACGATGTCGTTCCGGCGCGGCCAGCGGCCGGCGTCTCACGCGCGGGCGGAGACCTTCGACGACACCTCGTCGAGCGTCCGGAGCTCGTCCGCGCTGAGCTCGAGCTCCGCCGAGGCCAGGAGCGCCGGCAGCTGCTCGGTGTTCCGCGCGCTGGCGATCGGCGCGACGACGTCCGGCTGGGCCTGCAGCCACGCGAGGGCGACGGTCGCGACCTCGGTCGAGCGGTCCGCGGCGATCGTCGCGAGGGCGTTGACCACGGCGAGGCCCGCCTCGTTGAAGTAGCCCGAGACCTGGCCCTCGCGGTCCCTGCCGGCGACGTCCTCGGCCGTGCGATACTTGCCCGTCAGGAAAGCGGCCGCGAGCGCGAAGTAGGGGACACCCCGAGGTGCTCGGTCGCGGC
>NZ_BACZ01000104.1 GCF_000333375.1 Curtobacterium sp. B18 | reverse complement strand
GAAGCCGACGGACCGTCGCACCGCGTCACGATGAAGGACGTCGCGCGGCACGCCGGCGTCTCCCAGCCGACGGTGTCGTTCGTGCTGAACGACCGGCGGGACGTGTCGATCGCCGCGGACACCCGGGCCCGCGTGCTCGAGTCGGCGAAGCAGCTCAACTTCCAGCCGAACCGCGCCGCGCAGTCCCTGCGGTCCAACCGGTCGTACACGGTCGGGGTCATCGCGGACCGGCTCGTCTCGTGCTCGCCCGGTCCGCGTTCGGTCTGGGGGACCAGGACGTCTTCGTGCTCACGACGCTCGGGGCGCTGCCCGCGGCGCAGAACGTGTTCAACTACGCGCAGCGGTACGGGGCGGCGGTGCCGATCGCGCGCGACGTGGTGCTCGTCTCGACGATCGGCTCGGTGCCCGTGCTGGTCGCGGTGGCCGCCCTGCTCCACCCGTAGCCGCGCGCTGGCGGCGTCGGCCGGGGCCGCGCCCGCGCCCGCGCCGGGCCACGACGTCGCGCGAGCGGGCAGAGAACGTCCCGATCGCCGCCGGGTAGCGGCGCTTTCCGCCCGGTCGCCGGGCGACGCGCGGCATGTTGCGCCCGGTCGCGGAGCGACGCGCGGCATGTTCCGGCCGGTCGCGGGGCGACGCGCGGCGTGTCCTGCCCGGTCGCGGGACGGTGCGCGGCGTGTCCGGCCCGCTCGGGGCCCGTGTCGGGACCCGACGACGGACGGGAGGCGCGGGGCGGGCCGGATCCGCGCCTCCCGTCCGTCCCGTGGGGCCTGTGGAACGGGCGGTGTGTCCTGGCAGGTCGGCGCGTACCGTGGGCGCCACCGAACGGAAGAGGAGGTCCCCGATGGACACGATGGCGATGATGAAGACGATGTCGATGACGGACGTGCCCGTCCAGATGGACGCCGAGGCGATGCAGGACACGATGATGGCGATGAACGCCGCGTCGATGGCCGCGACGATGTGCTCCGCGAGCGACATGCGTGCGGGCGGCGAGATGGCCACCTGCGCCGCGATGTGCTCGAACACCGCGATGATGGCCGACACCGGCATGCGGATGATGATGCGTCCGGCTGGCATGGACGCGCAGTCGATGCGGGCGATGCTCACGACGGTCACGGCCATGGGCACGATGTGCGCTGCCGAGTGCCGGAAGCACGCCGACATGGACGAGACGTGCCGCTACTGCGCGATGGCGTGCGACGAGATGGTCGCGAAGTGCGAGGCAATGCTGGCCTCGATGACCGCCTGACGCGTCACGCGACGCGCGCGGTGGTCTTCCGACCGCCCGCGCTGAGGATCTCCGCGGCGGGGTGGTGGGCGACCGGTGCGCCCACCGACACGAGCGTGTCGGCGTCCGCCACCCGCAGCTGCGTCACGTCGCCGTCGAGGAACGCGACCACCAGGTCGGCCGGACGGGTCTCGAGGACGATGCCGTCCCGCCAGGCACGGGGCGTGGCGTCGGCCATGAGGCGCTGGATCGGAAGGATCGTCGACGGGGCCGTGCGGGACATGGCTTCACCTGCTCTCGAAGGGGTTCGGTGCAGGAACGCTACGTCGGCCGGTCCGCCGGGCTCAACGCCGACGGACTCGTGGCCGAGGTCGAGCAGGTGCGCGGTGGCGAGCCGGGCGCCCTCCATCTGGTCGATGAAGAGCGTCGACGGACCGTCGGCGTGGCTCGTGCGGAGCGCGACGTAGGGCGTCCGCATGCCGAGTTCCTCGATGAGGTCGAACACCCGCTGCTGCGGCGCGATGACGATGATGCCCTCGACGTCCTGGTCGAGCAGGTGGC
>NZ_BACZ01000105.1 GCF_000333375.1 Curtobacterium sp. B18 | reverse complement strand
GCTTCGTCGAGATCAACGGCACGCTCGGGACGATCTCGCTGCCCGACCCGAACACGTTCGAGGGTGCCTCCCAGCTCTGGCGGAGCGGCGTGGACTCGTCGTCGAAGTGCGCGTAGTACAGGTCGATGCGGTCGGTGCCGAGGCGCTCGAGGCTCGCGCGTGCGGCCGCGGCGACGTTCGACGCCGACAGGCCCTGGAACTCCGGGTGCTGGGACACCTTCGTGGCGATCACGACGTCGTCGCGCTTGCCGGACGCCCGGAACCACGAACCGATCACCCGTTCGGACTCGCCGCCGGAGTTGCCGGGCGCCCAGGCGGAGTAGACGTCCGCCGTGTCGACGAAGTCGCCGCCGGCCGCGGTGTACGCATCGAGCACCCGGTGCGACGTCTGCTCGTCGGCGGTCCAGCCGAAGACGTTGCCGCCGAGGGCGAGGGGGAACACGGTGAGGTCGCTGGTACCGATGCGGGGCATTGGGGGTCCTTCCGGGGCTGACTGGAGCGGTCCGGTCCACGCTATGCCGCTCGCCCGGTCCGCTCCCAGGTGCGTGGGGTCTCCTGGGAAGGACCATGACGACGCTCACCTCGTCCCTCAGTGACCCCCGTCCGTCCGTCCGCCTCCGTGCCGTGATGACGGCCGGCACGACCCCGGACCCCGACGACCTCGACGTCCTCGTCGAGCAGTGCGCGATCGAACCCGACCTGCAGGTGCGGGAGGTGCTCACCTGGGCGCTCGTGCGGCTGCCGGCCGAGCTCGTCGTGCCGCGGCTCGTCGAGCAGCTCGCACGACCCGAGCCGCAGGCGCGCAGTCAGGCGTTGCACACCCTGTCGAAGATCGGGGACCGCTCGGTGTACCCGGCCGTCGCGGAGCTCCTCGGCGACCTCGACCACGGGGTCGTCCGCACTGCCTGGCGCGCCTCGGTCCGCCTCGTCCCCGACGACGGACGGCCCGCGCTCGCCCGACGACTCGCACGGGACCTCGGGCACGGCGACCGCGAGACCCGCCTGGCCCTCGGCCGGGCACTCGTCGACCTCGGCGAGGACGTCGTCGCCCCCGTGCTCGACGAGGCGCAGCAGCGTCAGGGCGACGGCGTCCGGGAGCACGTCGAGGACGTCCGACGGCTGCTGCGGGACCCGGACGCCGCGAGCAGCCTCGCGCTCGAGCGTGCCCGACGCGAGGTCGCGCTCGGCCGGACGCGGTCCGCGACGGGGTGAGTGCGGTGGGCGTGACCGGATGACGGCCGGGAGG
>NZ_BACZ01000106.1 GCF_000333375.1 Curtobacterium sp. B18 | reverse complement strand
CGCTGACTCGTCATGCCGACGTCCTCACCGACTCGCTCGGCTACTCGGCGCTCGACGGCACGCTGCTCACGATCCCGGTGCTCCTGCTCCTCGCGGTGATGCTCCCGCTCACGGGCAAGCTGTCCGACCGGCTCGGCCGTCGCGTCGTGATGTGGATCGGAGCCGCGACGACCGTCGTGCTCGTCGTGCCGGCGTTCCTGCTGATCGGCCACGGGGAGCAGTGGTCGACGCTCGCGGGCCTCGGGCTCCTCGCGCTCATGACCGCGCTGTGGGTGTCGAACCAGGCGGCCTCGCTGCCGGCGCTGTTCCCGACGTCGACCCGGTACGGCGGCATGGGGTTCGCCTACAACATCGCGATCGCGGTGTTCGGCGGGACGACGCCCCTCATCGTGCAGGCGCTGCTCACGGCGACGGGCGACGAGCTCGCGCCGGCCTACTTCCTGATGGCGACGAGCGTCGTCGGGGCGATCGGGGTGTTCTGCATGAAGGAGTCCTCGCGCCGCCCGCTGCCCGGGTCGATGCCGGCGGTGGAGACCGCGGAGGAAGCCCGCGAGCTCGTGCTGACGCAGGACACGAACCCGCACCTCGACCTGGGCGACCTGCCGTTCGCCGCCGAGGACGCCGCCCGCCGTGCCCGCGAGGCCGCGCGCGAGGGCGAGGTGGCCGCGGCGCGCTGACGCCGGGGTGACCGATCGCTCGACTCGGAACGACGAGGTCGATGTCGTACGACATCGACCTCGTCGTTCGTTGCACCCGCGGGTTGTTGCACGGAGGCGGGAACGACATCGCGGTGGTCGTACGACAGCGAGGTTGTCGCTCGGCGTCGGGCAGCGCCCGCGTCGCTCGGCGTCGGGCAGCGCCCGCGTCGCCCGCGTCGGGCAGCGCCCGCGTCACTCGTGCCGGTGCTCCCCGGACGCGTCGAGCGCCGGCCACACCGGGAACGGGTCCGCCCACGCGCGCCAGACGTCCGGCCCCGCGAGGAGTTCGTCCGGCGTGAGGAGCGCCCCGTCCAGCGCGCGCTCGATCGCCGGCACGTCGAGTCGCTCGCCGACGAACCAGAGCGCCTGCCCGATCGGGGCGTCGGCGTCCCACGACGGGTTCGCGGTGGGGTCGAGCGCGAGCATCGCCCCGAGGCTCGACCACGACCCGACGTGGTCCGGGCGCGAGGCCAGTCGGAAGAACCCCCGTGACCGCAGCACCCGGCCGTTCCGCCCCGCCGCGAGGTCCCGCTCGATGACCGACGCCAGCCGCCCGGGGTGGAACGGCAGCGGCTCGCGGTATCGCATGGCGACTAGGCCGTCCCGGGGGTCCCGTCCGCCCGAGCCCGACAGCGCCCGCATCCAGCCCGTTCCTTGCGCTAGGACCCGTGCCGCACCGCCGTTCGACGCGGGTAGGTCGGGGGCGCTCCGGATCGACGATCCG
>NZ_BACZ01000107.1 GCF_000333375.1 Curtobacterium sp. B18 | reverse complement strand
GCGGGCGTAACTGTCGCTCAGCGCGAACCGTCAGCGGTCAGCGGCAGCCGGCCAGCCGGCCAGCCGGCCGCCGGCCGGTCAGTCGGGCGGCAGCCGCCGGCCGCCGCGTCAGGCGGCCGCGACGCGCGCCGGCGCAGCCGCGCCGCGCCACCCGGCACGGGCCCGCACCACGAGCGTCACGACGACGGCCGCAGCCGCCGCCACCACCGCCGCGACGGCGGTCGGCGTCGACACCAGCGGCCCGTCGAGCCGCGCCACCGCGACCCACGCCAGCCCCCACGCGAGCGACGCCGTCGGAGCCAGGCGCCCGCGACCCCACACGGCGAGGAGCACCCCGACCAGCCCGGCCACGAGTGCGACCACCACGCCCCACACGTCCTGCGACAGCCCGAAGCCCCGGAAGCCCGCGGCGGTCAGCACCGCGGCCGTGTTCGCCGCCGTGGCGACGCACACCCACCCGAGGTAGAGCCCGAACGTGCCGTCGGTGACGATCGCCTCGACGATGCCGGACGGCCGCGAGCGACGCAGCAGCACGAACGTCCAGACGAGCACGGCGAGCAGCGCGACGATGATGGGTTCGCTCAGCCACAGGAACCCGAACTGCACCGACAGGATCCACGCGGCGTTGAGCAGCAGTGACAGCACCGCCGGCACGGTCAGGCGGGCGTGACGCTCGTCGTCGGCGGTGCGGAAGCACTGCCGGACGGCGTAGGCGAGCAGCCCGACGTAGATGACGCTCCAGATCGAGAACGCCGGCCCGTCCGGCGCGATCGCCGTCGACGAGGCCGACAGTGCTCCGCCGGCAGCGTCCTGGATCGGCGTCCCGCCAGCGGCTCCCGAGCCGACGAACGCGCCGACCACCGCGACGACCGCGCTCACCGCGACCGCGATCCGCTTCCAGATCCTCTTCATGACAGTCCCTTTCGTCAGCATGCTGATGACCTGCACCGTAGGCGCGTGGCCGCGCCCGGCGCGCAGCGCACGTCCAGCCGGCGGGGGACGGACCGGACTGGAGGCGCGGTGCGGGCCCGACCCGCGCCTCCTGGCCCGCACGTCGGTCGCGTCCGACCCCCGCACGCTCACCCTGCGTACGGTGGTGTCGTGTCTGTCGAGCTGAACACCGTCTACGTCGACCGGGTCGCCCCGATCGCGAGTCCGTCGCTCGACGACACCTTCCGGATGCTCGAGGACCAGGGCGCCAGCGCGTGCATCGTGCTGCACCAGCCCGACGCCCAGGAGCTCGGCGACGTCGCCGTGGCCCTCGGCCTGCACGAACTCGCGGTCGAGGACTCCGCCGAGGGGCACCAGCGCCCGAAGCTCGAGCGCTACGGCTCGACGCTGTTCGTCGTCCTGAAGCCCGCCCTGTACAACGACCAGCAGGAGGAGGTCGCGTTCGGCGAGGTGCACGCCTTCGTCGGCGAGGAGTTCTTCCTGGTGGTCGTGAAGGCCGATCCGCGCGGCAGGCAGACCGTCCCGCGGGCACTGCAGCGGATGAGTGGCAAGCCGGGCCTCGTGACCGTGGGGCCGCAGGCGCAGCTCTGGGCGCTGATGGACTCGATCGTCGACGGCTACCTGCCGGTGATCGACGGCCTCGAGGAGGACATCAACCAGATCGAGGACCAGCTGTTCGCGGGCGAGGCGGGGGTCTCGCGCCGCATCTACGAGCTGTTCGGCGAGGTGGTGGACTTCCAGCGCGCGGCCCGGCCGCTCATCCACATCATCGAGAACCTGCACCGCGGGGCCGAGAAGTACCACCTGCCGGTGGAGATGCAGCGCCGGTTCCGCGACGTCCTCGACCACGCCATCCGCACGGTCGAGCGGCTGGACACCTTCCGGCAGCTGCTGCAGAACGCGTTGACGGTCGACTCGACCCTCGCGGCGCAGAAGCAGAACGACGACACGAAGAAGATCTCGGGCTGGGCGGCGATCCTGTTCGCCCCGACGCTCATCGCGGCGATCTACGGCATGAACTTCACGCACATGCCCGAGCTGCAGTGGCGGTGGGGGTACCCGCTGGCCATCGTGGCGATGGTCGTGTTCGCGGCGGCCCTCTACGTCGCGTTCAAGGTGAAGCGCTGGTTCTGACGCGCATCCGTGTGCGACTCCTGGTCCAGTTCGTGTGCGCGCCCGGGGCATCTGCGCGCGTCGTGTTGCTGGGAGCGCTCCCAGAGCGCGAGACTGCTGGAGCCGTCACCGTCGCCGACTGGAGCCCACATGCCGAACGACCTCGTCCACCTCTCTGCCGGGGGCGTCTCGCTCGTCCTCGACTGCCGTGACCACGCGCTGCCGGCCGTCGTGCACTGGGGCGCCGCGCTCGGGCCGCTCGACGCCACCGAGCTCGCGGCCCTCGCGGACGCCGACGTCCTGCCGCTCGCGGGCAGCGAGCCGGACCACCCCGTCCGCGTGGCCGTCCTGCCGGAGCCGCACCGCGGCTGGACGGGACGGCCCGGCCTCACCGGGCACCGGGACGGCCGGGACTGGTCACCGGCGTTCACCGTCACCGCGCTCGAGGTGACGGACCCGACGTCGGACCCGGCCGGCCCCGCCGCCAGCGCCGGCGCGTCGGACCCGGCCCGCCCCGCGGCCCGGGTCGGTGCGGACGCCGAGGCCCCGGCCGGCCCCGCCGCCAGCGTCGTCGCCGACGCCGAGGACACCACCGCCGGGCTCCGCCTTCGCCTGACGATCGAGCTGCTCGCATCCGGACTCGTCCGCACGCGTGCCGCCGTCACGAACACCGCGGACGGCGTGTACACGCTCGACGACCTCACCGTCGCGCTGCCGGTCCCGTCCCGTGCCCGCGAGGTCCTCGACTTCGCCGGACGCTGGGGCAAGGAGCGCACCCCGCAGCGCCGCGAACTCGTCGTGGGCACGCACGAGCGCGAGAGCCGCAAGGGGCGCACCGGCCACGACGCCGCGACCGTCCTGAGCGTCGGCGTCCCCGGGTTCGGCTTCGCCCGCGGCGAGGTCTGGGGCGTCCACACGGCCTGGAGCGGCAACCACCGGCACGCGGCCGAGCGCCTGGCCACCGGACGGCAGGTCCTCGGCGGCGGTGAGCTGCTGCTGCCCGGCGAGGTCCGGCTCGGGCGCGACGAGACGTACGAGGGCCCCTGGGTCTACGCCGCGTACGGGGACGGCCTCGACGACCAGGCCGCCCGCTTCCACCGCTGGCTCCGGAGCCGTCCGCAGCACCCGACGACCCCGCGCCCGACGACCCTCAACGTCTGGGAGGCCGTCTACTTCGACCACGACCTCGCCCGCCTGACCGACCTCGCCGAACGTGCCGCCCGGATCGGGGTGGAGCGGTACGTGCTCGACGACGGCTGGTTCCGGGGCCGCCGTGACGACCACGCCGGCCTCGGCGACTGGTACGTCGACGACGAGGTGTGGCCGGACGGGCTCGGCCCGATCGTCGACCGCGTGCGGGCGCTCGGCATGCAGTTCGGCCTCTGGTTCGAACCCGAGATGGTCAACGAGGACAGCGACCTCGCCCGGGCGCACCCGGAGTGGATCCTGCAGGCCGACGGGCGGCTGCCCGTGCGTGCCCGCGACCAGCAGGTCCTCGACCTCGCGGTCCCCGAGGCCTTCGCGTACGTGCTCGAACGGATGACCGCGATCATCGGCGAGTACGGCATCGAGTACGTCAAGTGGGACCACAACCGGGACCTCGTCGAGGCCGGGCACGCGGGCGGGGGCGCGGCCGTGCACGAGCAGACGCTGGCCGCCTACCGGCTCATGGCGACGCTCAAGGAACGGTTCCCGACGCTCGAGATCGAGTCCTGCGCGTCGGGCGGCGGGCGCGTCGACCTCGGTGTGATCGAGCACACCGACCGGGTGTGGGTGTCCGACGACATCGACCCGCTCGAACGACAGCAGATGCACCGGTGGACCCAGCAGCTCCTGCCGCCGGAGCTGCTCGGCGCGCACGTCGCCAGCGGGCGGAACCACTCCACCGGCCGCGTGCACGACCTGGCGTTCCGCGCCGGCACCGCGATCACGGGCCACTTCGGCATCGAGTGGGACCTCGTCGAGGCCACCCCGGAGGAGGAGTCGGCGCTCGCCGAGTGGATCGCCCTCCACCGCGAGTGGCGTCCGCTGCTGCACGGCGGGGACCTCGTGCGGATGGACGAGGTCGACGACTCCCGCCTCGTGTACGGCACCGTCGCCCCGGACCGGCAGCGCGCGGTCTTCTTCCTCGCGAGCGTCGGCCGGTCCGAGGTGTCCGGCTCCGGGCGCCTGACGTTCCGCGGGCTCGACCCGGACACCTCGTACCGGGTCGACCCGGTCGTGGTCGGCGCGGGGTTCGGCGTCGTCGCACCGCCGTGGTGGTCGGGGGACCGGGTCTTCCGCGGCCGCACGCTCGAGACCGTGGGCGTGCAGCCACCGCTCGTCCCGGCGGACTGCGTGGTGCCGTTCCGGCTCACGGCCGTCTGAGCAGCGGCCAGGAGGCGCGGCGCGGCCGGGCGCTGCGGGTCGCCTCGGCCGCGTGGCGCGCCCGGTAGGCTTCCGGTCATGCCGCACCCCGGACACGCGACACGTGCCACGCCGGTCTGGGCCCTGAAGCTCGCGGTCGTCACGGGACTCGTCGGGGTGGCCGGCGGGATCGCCGGCGTCTCGGTGTGGCTCGCGCTGCAGCTCATCCAGTTCGTCGCGTTCGGCTACCCGTTCGGCGGCCACCTCGAGGCGGCGGACGCCCCGAGCGCGCTGAACCGCTTCCTGGCGCTCCTCGCCGCCGGCGTCCTGACCGGTGTCGCCTGGTGGGCACTCCGACGCTGGGGCCGTCCGGTGGTCTCGGTGCCCGCTGCCGTCGGCGGGAAGCGGATGCCCGCCCTCGCGACGGTGGCGAACGCGGGCGTCCAGATCCTCGCCGTGGGGCTCGGAGCGTCGATCGGAAAAGAGGTGGCGCCGCGCGAGATCGGGGCGTGGCTGTCCCAGCTCGTCACCGCCCGGGCCGGACTGACCGCCCGCGAGACCAAGATCCTCGTCGCGTGCGGCGCCGCTGCCGGCCTGGCGGCGGTGTACGACGTCCCGCTCGGCGGTGCCCTGTTCGCGGTCGAGGTGCTGCTCGGCGAGCTCACGTTCGCGACCGCCCTGCCTGCCTTCGCGACGAGCGCGATCGCGGCCTTCGTGGCGCGCCTCGTGATCCCGGACGAGGTGCTCTACCACGTGCCCTCGATGCACCTCTCGTCGTCCCTGCTCGTCTGGGCCGTGCTCGTCGGACCGGTGCTCGGGTTCGCCGGCGTCGGCTTCGTGAAGCTCACGAACCGGTTGCAGGGGATCGCGCCGAAGGGGTGGCGGCTGCTCGTGGTGCTGCCGGTCGTGTTCGCGATGGTCGGCCTCATCGCCGTCCCCTTCCCGGAGATCCTCGGCAACGGCCGGGCGCTCGGCGTCCTCGCGATGAACACCTCGCTCGACGACGGATCGGTCGCGGGGCTGTCCCCGATCCTGTTCCTGCTCGCGCTCGGTGTCGTCCGGACCATCACGACCTCGGCGACCATCGGGGCGGGTGCGGTCGGCGGCACGCTCACCCCGTCCATCGCGATCGGTTCGGCCGTCGGCGGCGGCCTCGGCGGCCTGTGGCTCCTGCTCTGGCCGACCGACGGACCGAGCCTCA
>NZ_BACZ01000108.1 GCF_000333375.1 Curtobacterium sp. B18 | reverse complement strand
CGTCGTCGGCGCGGCAGCGATGGTCCTGCTCGCGGCCATCGCGATCGCGCTCGACGCCGTGCACGTGCTCGGGCTGGACGGCGCGGTCCGGGTGCTCGGGGCCGTCTACGCGCCGGTCTTCCTGACGTCGATGGTCCTGCTCGCCGTGGGCGCCGCGGGCGGGGTGCTGCCCGACGCCGTCCGCGAGTTCCGCGACTGGCGGGCGACCAGGCTCCGCTTCCGGGCGCTCGAACCCGAACTCCGACGGCTCGAGGGTGACTCGGGCAACCGGGGGCTCTACTTCACCATCGCCTGGCAGCGTCGCCAGTGGCGGAGCCGGCTGCACCGGTTGTCCGTCGAGATCGAGGACCGCGCGCGCGAGGCCGGGCAGAGCATCCCGGCCGCCGCGACGCTCACCACCGCACGACCGGAGGAGACCAGATGACCGGCGGACGCATCGCCGCACTCGGCACCGCAGCAGGTGCCGTCGGGACGCTCGGGCTGGGCGCGTTCGTCGCGCGCCGCCTGCTCTTCCCCACCCCGTACACAGCGACCGCCACGGTCCGGCACGCGACCGAGACCGAGACCGAGTTCGTGGCCACGCGCGACACCCGCCTGCCCGGGACGTACCGGCTCACCCGCGACGGCGTGGGGCTGGGCGTGCACGAGGTCACCGGGACCCGTGACGGCACGCTGCGGCGACGCACGGACAGCGCGCCGGCAGCCGGCGAGTGGGGCTGGGACGCCCTGCTGTACGACGACCTCGCGGACGTCCCCGGCGACGAGCCCGCGGATGCCCCCGGCCACGAGCCCGCGGACGTCGCCGGTGGCGACCCCACGGATGCCCCCGGCCACGAGCCCGCGACGGCCGGCACGCACGTCGTCCACGTGCACGGCCAGTCCCTCGGCCCCCGACAGGTGCTGCGCGGCATCCCAGTGTGGCGCGCCCTCGGGGCGACGTCCGAGGTCGTCGACACGACCGACCTGCCGCTCCGCTCGCTCGACCCCGGAGCCGTCGACCGCATCGTGGCCGCGGTCCGGGCAGCCCGGCGCCACGGCGCGACCCGGGTCGTGCTGCAGGGCTGGTCGGCCGGTGCGCTCGCGTGCTCGGTCGCCGCCTCGCGGGTGGAGGTCGACGGGCTGGTCGGGATCGCACCGTTGCTCAGCGTGTCCTCGGCGCTCCGCGGCGCGGTGTCGGGCGCACACCTCCCCGCGTTCGTCGGGACCGTCGCCGCACGGATCGCGACCACCGGCGTCCTGTCACGGTTGGCCGGCGCAGCCGCTCCCGTCCAGACGACCGCGTGGCAGGCGTCGGCGACCCCGACCCTGCTCGTGCACTCGGCGGCGGACGCCCTCGTCGCCGAGGCCGACGTCGCCGCGCAGACCGCGCGTCCGGGGACCCGGGCGGTCGCGTTCCGGACCGCGCCGCACACGCTCGAGTGGAACGAGGACCCCGAGCGCTGGGAGGGCGCCGTCCGGGACTTCGCGGCCACCCTCTGAAGCGGCCGTCCCACGGGGACGATCCTGCCCGGAATGCCATCGGCCCCGGTCTGCGGAGCAGACCGGGGCCGGCGCGTCTCGACCTGTTGGGGGGAACCGGTCGAGCGCTGCGTGCGAGGTGTTGGGGGGAACCCCTCGCGCACAGACACCACCGTACCCCCGGACGGGGGCCGGTGGTACCGCGACGCGCGAACCGTCCGCGCCGTGCCGTCCGCACCACGACGAGACGGGAG
>NZ_BACZ01000109.1 GCF_000333375.1 Curtobacterium sp. B18 | reverse complement strand
CACCCGGTCGGCCGCGACGAACGCGTCGTCGACGTCGGACCAGAGCAGGTGGGCGACGTCGTCCGCGCGCAGGACGCTGACGACGTGCCGGAGCACCCGGTCGTCGCCGGTCTCCGCGCGCGCGGCGTTCGCGAGCATCATCCCCACGGCGCGGGTGTCGGCACCGGGCGGCAGTGTGACGACGAGGCCGTGGTCGGCGTCCGGTCCGCACACCCGGTCGAGGTGCTCGGCGCGCTCGGCGACGGACCGGGCCGCGGCGACGGCACTCCCGGTGGCGTGCATCCGGTGGCCGACCGAGAGCCGTGCGGCCACCCGGTCGGCGTCGACGTCGTGCATGGCGGAGACGAGGGTGATGGCGGCGGGACGCATGTGGGCTAATCTACATGATCATCGTTCTCAACAACTAAGACGTCGACGAAGGAGAACCCCGTGAAGGTCCGCAACTCGCTCAAGGCACTCAAGAAGATCCCCGGGTCGCAGGTGGTCCGCCGCCGGGGCCGCGTGTACGTCATCAACAAGCAGAACCCGCGGTGGAACACCCGGCAGGGGTGACGTCACCGGCGTTCCGTAGGGTGGCTCCATGCGACTGCTGCTCATCCGCCACGGCCAGACCCCTGCGAACGTGAACGGTGTCCTCGACGCCGTCGTCCCCGGGCCGGGACTCACCGAACTCGGGCAGCAGCAGGCCGACGCCCTGCCGGCGGCGCTCGCCGACCGGGGGATCGAGCGGCTCTTCGCGTCGACGATGGTCCGGACGCAGATCACCGCGGCACCGCTCGCCGCGTCGCTCGGCCTCGAGCCGGTGGTGCTGCCGGGGCTCCGCGAGATCGAGGCCGGCGACACCCAGGGCAAGCGCGACCAGGTGTCCGTCCAGACGTACATCTCGACCGTGCACGGCTGGTCACTCGGGGACCGCACGACCCGGATGCCCGGCGGCGAGAGCGGCACCGAGTTCTTCGCGCGTTACGACGACGCGGTCCGGCAGATCCTCGCGACCGGCGTCGAGGTGGCGGCCGCGGTCAGCCACGGTGCCGCGATCCGGACGTGGGCGAGCGCCGCCGCCGACAACACCCCGGACCACTTCGGCACGAAGCGCCACCTGGAGAACACCGGGATCGTCGAGCTCGAGGGCTCCTTCGACGACGGCTGGCGCCTGGTCGACTGGGAGGGCGAGCCCGTCGGCGGCGAGCAGCTCATCGACCGGACGGCGCAGGACCCGACCGGCGAGCGGTTCTGACGCGACCAGCGGACGGAACGGGANTTTTT
>NZ_BACZ01000110.1 GCF_000333375.1 Curtobacterium sp. B18 | reverse complement strand
TCCCATCCTGCCCCGCCCCGGTACCCTGCGTGACGTGAGCGTTCCCTACCACCGCCTGCCCCGCGTCGACGCACGCTGGAGGTGGTGGCGCCCACTGGTGGCCATCGCGTTCCTGGCGGGCTGGTACGTCGCCTCGCAGGTCCTGATCACCATCGCCTACTTCGTGCCGATCGCGGCGACGAAGGGCGAATCGGGCCTGACCGGGCTGCTCGACACCCTGCAGGACGGCGCGCTCGACCCCACCGACCCGGTGGTGCTCTCGCTGACCCTGGTCTCGCTCGTGGTCCTCTTGCCGGGGATCCTGCTCGCGGTGAAGATCGCGCGCATCGGGCCGGCGGGCATCCTCACGTCCACGCGCTTCCGGGTGCGGTGGGGCTGGACCGCGTGGTGCATGCTCCCGACACTCGTGATCGCGGTCGCGATGTTCATCGCGCAGACCGGGCTGTTCTCGGCCGACGGCATGTTCACCACCGACGGCGGGCTCGGGTGGAACCACGCCGTGATCGGCCAGTCGACCGTGTCCCTCGGCACGCTGACCCTCACGATCGTGCTCGTCCTCGTGCTCGTCCCCTTCCAGGGCGCGGCAGAGGAGTACATCTTCCGTGGCTTCCTCATGCAGACCATCGGCTCGTGGATCCCGGCGCGCATCGGCACGGTGCTCGCGGTGGCGGTCTCGACGGTCGTCTTCGCGCTGCTGCACATCCCGAACGGCTACAACGTCTGGGGCATCCTCGACGTCGGCTCGTTCGGGCTCGTCGCCGCGATCATTGTGCTGCGCACCGGCGGGCTCGAGGCCACCGTCCTGCAGCACGCCTTCAACAACATCATGATCTTCGTGCTGCAGGCACCGGGCTGGTCGCGGATCGACCTCACGTCGCAGGATGCGAACGGCACGATCGGTGGCTGGCTCGTGACGCTCGGGACCTCGCTCGCGTACTGGGGCATGATCGAGCTCCTCGCGTGGTGGCGGAAGCTCGACCGGCGGTTCGCCGGGGCGCCCGCTCCCCGCTTCCGCGGTCCGGTGCCGGTCTGGGCCGGTGGCGCGCGCTGGTTCCGTCCAGGAGGCGCGGGCTGGGCGGCCGCGCCGGCCGGGCCCGACGACGTGGCCGGGCCCGACGAGGAGTCGGCGCAGCCTGTGGACAGTGCGGTGGGTGTCTCCGGTCGCCCGTAGGCTCGTCGCATGAGCACCACGCCCGCGCCCGCTGCCGTGTCCGCGTCGCGTGCCGCCGCGCTCGACGTGCTGCACCGGGTGTGGGGGTACGACGACTTCCGGGGCGAACAGGCGTCGATCATCGACCAGGTCGTCTCCGGCGGCGACGCGCTCGTCCTCATGCCGACCGGCGGTGGCAAGTCCCTCTGCTACCAGGTGCCCGCGCTCGTGCGGGACGGCGTCGGTGTCGTCGTCTCGCCGCTCATCGCGCTCATGCAGGACCAGGTCGACGCCCTCGCGGCGAACGGCGTCCGGGCCGCGTTCCTCAACTCGACGCAGGGACCGGACGAGCGAGCCCGGGTCGAGCGGGCCGTCGTCTCGGGTGAGGTCGACATGCTCTACCTCGCGCCGGAGCGACTCCGGCTCGAGTCCACCCGGGCGCTGCTCGACCGCGCCCGCATCGCCCTCTTCGCGATCGACGAGGCGCACTGCGTCGCCCAGTGGGGCCACGACTTCCGGCCCGACTACCTCGAGCTCAGCGTCCTGCACGAACGCTGGCCGACCGTCCCGCGAATCGCCCTCACCGCGACCGCGACCCCGCAGACCCACCGCGAGATCTCCGCGCGGCTCGGCCTCGACGACGCCGCGCACTTCGTCGCCGACTTCGACCGGCCGAACATCCAGTACCGCATCGAACCGAAGACCGGGGCCCTCCAGCAGCTCCTCACCTTCATCCGCACCGAGCACAGCGGTGACGCCGGCATCGTGTACTGCCTGTCCCGCAACTCGGTCGAGCGCACGGCCGCCGCGCTGTCCGAGCAGGGGATCCCGGCGCTGCCGTACCACGCCGGACTCGACGCCAAGGTGCGTGAACGGAACCAGTCCGCCTTCCTGCGCGAGGACGGCATCGTCATGGTCGCCACCATCGCGTTCGGCATGGGCATCGACAAGCCGGACGTCCGGTTCGTGGCGCACCTCGACCTGCCGAAGTCGGTCGAGGGGTACTACCAGGAGACCGGTCGCGCCGGGCGTGACGGGCTCCCCTCGACCGCATGGCTCGCCTACGGCCTGAACGACGTCGTCCAGCAGCGGCGGATGATCGACCAGTCCGAGGGCGACGCCGCGCACCGTCGGCAGCTCAGCGCGCACCTCGACGCCATGCTCGCCCTGTGCGAGACCATCGAGTGCCGACGCGTCCGGTTGCTCGCGTACTTCGGGCAGGAGTCCACCGCGTGCGGCAACTGCGACACGTGCATCGCCCCGCCCGAGTCGTGGGACGGCACCGTGCCGGCCCAGAAGTTCCTGTCCACCGTGGTCCGGCTCGACCGTGAACGCGGGCAGCGCTACGGCGTCTCGCACCTCGTCGACATCCTCGTCGGCAAGCAGTCGCCGCGCGTGCAGGAACTGCGGCACGAGTCCCTCGCCACCTTCGGCATCGGCAGCGACCTGGGCGAGGCCGAGTGGCGGGCCGTCGCACGACAGCTTCTCGCGCAGGGGTACGCGGCGGTGTCCGGCGACGGGTTCGGCACGGTCGTCCTGAGCCCGACGAGCGCCGACGTCCTCGCCGGCCGGGTCGAGGTCCGGATGCGGCGTGACCCCGTCAAGGCTCCGCGGGCGTCCCGGAACCGTCGCGCCGTCGTGACCGACATGCCGCAGGAGGCCCTCGGCCTGTTCGAGGCGCTGCGTGCCTGGCGTGCTGCGCAGGCGCGCGAACAGGGCGTGCCGGCGTACGTGGTGTTCAACGACGCGACGCTGCGGGGGATCGCGGCCGTGAAGCCGGCCGACGAAGACCAGCTGTCCGAGATCTCCGGCGTGGGCGGCGCGAAGCTCGAGCGGTACGGTCGTGCGGTGCTCGACGTGGTCGCCCGAGCGGAGTAGCGGTGACACATTCCGAGGTGGGCATGTGATCGGGGTTGCGATCACTACACTCGGAGACTCCCGTCACGAGGAGGTACGTGTGTCCGGTTCGTCGAAGTACACGACGCTGAGCCGTGCCTTCGTGGCACCGCTCGCGCGCCTGGTGTGGCGACCGCGGGTCATCGGCCGGAAGAACGTGCCGAAGCACGGTCCGGTGATCCTCGCGAGCAACCACCGCTCCTTCATCGACTCGCCGACCATCGGGCTGCTGGCCCCGCGCAAGGTGTTCTTCCTCGCGAAGAAGGAGTACTTCACGGGCACGGGCTTCCGCGGTGCTGTGTCCCGCGGGTTCTTCGAGGGCATCGGTGCCATCGGCGTGGAGCGCGGTGCGGGTTCGGCGGCGCAGCACGCCCTCGACCTCGGGCTCGAGCGACTCGAGGCGGGCGAGGCCTTCGCGATCTACCCCGAGGGCACCCGGTCGCTCGACGGCCGGCTGTACCGCGGGCGCACCGGTGTGGCGTGGCTGGCGTTGACGAGCGGTGCTCCCGTCGTCCCCGTCGCCCTCACCGGCACCCAGGACGTCCAGCCCGTCGGGTCCCGCGTCCCGAAGCTCGCCAGGGTCACGATCGAGTTCGGCGCCCCGATCGACCTCTCCGGGTTCGGCGATGCATCGTCCGGCCGTGCGCGTCGGCACGCGACCGACGCGGTGATGGCGGCGATCCAGGAGCTCAGCGGCCAGGAGCCCGCGAACGCCTACAACAACCCGCCTGCGACGATCGTCGAACGGGTCCGGCAGGTCCTTCGTCGCGACGACCCGACGGACTCGGTCGAACCGGACTAGCTCCATCACCCAGGACGTAGTGTTGCACATCTGAAATACCGGTGGTTCAATGGAAGGGTGCCGAGGGGCACGCTCCGACCGCATCCCGACCGAGAACGGGGTGCCCGACCACCTGATCGGCAGGCCAGCAGCATGTCCTCCACCCCGCTCGTCCACTCCGTCGCCTGCGCCTGTGCCCGCGCCGACGCCGTCCACGTCTGACCGTGCCCGTGTCGATGCCGTCGTCCACGACGTCCCACCCGTTGCCACTGCGCCCGCGCGGTGCCGCTCGCCGCGCGTCGCTCGCCCCCGTGACCGCTCGTCCGGCCACGCACCCGACCACCGGGGCGGCGGTGCACCGTCCTGCCGCCCCGGTCTCCACCCGTGTTCGCCGGTCCGGTCGCCGGTCGGCGCACCGAGCGCGGCCCGTCACCCGTTCGATCGCGCTGCCGTCGCGTCCTCGACGTGCCGTGCCCCTCACCGCGATCGCCGTCGCGACCTGCCTGGTCGTCACCGTCGCGACGCCGCAGACCGCCGTGGCCCGGGCGGCCGTCGGTGTGACGTCGTCCGCCGTGGTGCTCGACGCACAGGAGTACACGACCTCGGCGACCGAGGCCGTCCGCGCCGAGCGGGACGGCTTCGCGATCGGGCGGGTGCCGGAACGGGCTCCGGCGTCGGGCTCGGCGTCCGATCGGCCGGCCAGCACCGCGGTGGCACGGCCCGTCGTCGGGACGATCCCGGTGGCGGGCGGCTTCGGCACCCGGTCGGTCAGTGGGTGCGGGGCCTGCTCGACGAACCACCGCGGGCTCGACTTCGCGGCGCGCGAAGGGACCGCGGTCGTCGCGGCGATGTCCGGCCGCGTGGTCGCCGCCGGGCCCCTCGGCGGGTACGGCAACCAGGTCCTGCTGCAGCACCCGGACGGATCCGAGACCCGGTACGGGCACCTGTCGCAGATCGGTGTCCGGGTCGGGCAGGCCGTCACGGCGGGCGAGCGCATCGGCGCCGTCGGGAACACCGGCGTCTCGACCGGGGCGCACCTGCACTTCGAGGTCCTCCGCGGCGGGGTGGCGATCGACCCGGCGATGTGGCTGGGGGATCGCGGACTGCTCTGACCTGCGGCGCGTAGCGTCGGACCCGCTGCCGCACGGTGCGGCGCAGGGACGGAGACGCGCGTGCGGGTGAGTGTGCTGGGGACCGGGGCGATGGGTGCCGGGGTGGCGGGGTCGCTGCTCCGCGAGGGCCACGCGGTGACCGTGTGGAACCGGAGTGCCGACAAGGCCGCTCCACTGGGGGACCGGGGTGCGACCGTCGCGGACGAGCCGGGTGCCGCCGTGGCCGAAGCGGAGGTCGTGCTCCTCACGCTCTTCGACACCGACGCGGTGGTGGACGTCCTCGAGGCAGCCGCGGGCGAGGCGCCGACCGACGCCGTGTGGGTGCAGTGCTCCACGATCGGGGTCGCCGGCACCGAGACCGTCGTCCAGCTCGCCGGCAAGTACGGGATCACGCTCGTCGAGGCCATGATGCTCGGCACGAAGGCGCCGGCGGAGCAGGGCACCCTGACGATGCTCGCCGCCGGACCCGCCGACGTGCTCGAGCGCATCGACCCGGTCCTCGACGCCATCGGTGCGAAGACCGTCCGCGCCGGCGACCACGTCGGGGCGGGGACGGCGCTCAAGCTCGCGGCGAACGCCTGGATCGCGTCGATCACGGCGGCCACGGGGCAGTCCCTCGCGCTCGCACGGTCGCTCGGCCTGGACCCGGCGCTCTTCCTCGAGGCGATCGACGGCAGCGCCAGCGACTCCGTCTACGCCCACACGAAGGGGAAGTCGATCATCGACCGGTCGTTCCCGGCGCAGTTCGCCCTCGACGGCCTGCGGAAGGACATCGGGCTCATCACCGACGCCGCACGTGCCACCGGGGTGTCGACGGTCGTGCTGGACGCTCTCGGACGGGTCTACGCGGATGCCAGTGCCGCGGGCCACGGCGGCGACGACATCGCGGCGGTCGGCACGGCCTTCTAGCGGCGTCCGTCGCGACCGAGGAACCGTCGGAGCGCGTTCGTCACACGCCCGACGGCCTCGTCGTTCATGGTGTTCGCGAGGTCGAACGCCTCACGCGCGGGGTCGGCCCCGGCCCGGATCCGACGGAGTGCCGCGTCCGCCCGGGCTCGGGCGTCGAGCTCGGCGAGGGGCATGTCGTCCTCGGGGTCGTGCGGCGCGGGCACCGCACTGCCACCGGTGCCCGTGTCTGCCATGGCAGCAGGCTACGCGGACCGGCTGATCCCGCGGTCGTGGTCGCGGACGTCCACGTCGACCTCGTCCACGACGCGGACCATCTCGTCGAGGAACGACACGATGACGGCCATGTCGTCGGTCGACAGGTGTTCCGCCGCCTCGACCGCGCGGGAGTCGAGCTGGTCGATCACCTGCAGCACCTGGCGCATGGATCCGCCCGACGCGGTGAGGATGACGCCGCGGCGGTCGTTCGGGTCGGCGTGGCGTTCGACGTGGCCGCTGCGGACGAGTCGGTCCACGAGGGCCGACGTCGAAGCAGGGGTGATGTCGAGGCGCTCGGCGAGGTCCTTCGCGTTGACCGTCCGGCCGGCTTCCTCGGCGTCGATGAGTGCGCGGAGGGCGAGCAGGGCGTTCTCACCGATGCCCAGTGCCTCGCGCGCACGGCGTTGCGCAGCACTCTCGGCGCTGCGGTACCTGCGGAGTGCGTTCAGCACATCCACCGCGTCGACCCGGGAATCCTCGCCGTACCAGAACCCCGCGGCGCTCGTCGTCACCTCGGTACTCATGAACACAATGCTAGACGCTCTAGTTAGATTGTCTAGCGAGTGCGGGGACCGGATCGGTCGGGACGGTCCTTCAATGACCCCTCCGAGCGTCCCTGGCGGACCCGCAACACCCGTGACGCGGCGACGAAACACCCTCGCAATCCCCGGTCAGTAGGTTCACGGCATGCAGGAGCCGACGTGCTGAGCCGACTCGCGGGGAGCGTGTTCCACGTCGGGAGCGCCGTGGAACGCGCCGAGGTCGTCGCACGCATGCTCGACGTGTACGTCGCCCGTGGTGAACCGGCCGGCGTCGACCAGGACCGGGTGGTCGCGGCCGAGCTCCGATCGGTCGTCGGAGCCGCGGGCCCGGCGAACGACCCCGACCGTGCCGCGACGATCGACTCCCTCGCGCTCGACCGCCACGAGCCAGCGTCCATCGCGTCCGCCGTCGCGGTCGCCCGGGACAACGCGCGCCGTGCCCGCGAGGTCGTCTCCACCGAACTGTGGGACTGCCTCAACGTCACGCGGTCCCGGATGCCCCGCAAGGTCGGTCCCGAGCGCGCCCACGAGTTCCTCGCCTGGGTCCGGGAGCGGAGCGCCCTCGCGATCGGGGTCGTCGAGGCGGATGCGAGCCACGACGAGGTCTGGGAGTTCTTCACCCTCGGACGGGCGCTGCAGCGGTGCTCGGTGACGGCGCGGTTGCTGGCGTCGGCCCTGCTCGACCCCGAGTCTGGCCCGTCGTGGACGACTGCACTGCGAGCGTGCGGCGCCGGTGAGGCGTTCCAGCGCGGTCGCGACCACCACTCGCCCGGACCGGACGACGCGGCGGCCTTCCTGCTCCTCGACGAGCACAGTCCCAGGTCGCTCCGCTTCCTCGCGCGGCGTGCCGACGAGTGCCTGGCCGACGTCGCCCCGTCGTGCATCGCCGACGAGGTGCGTGCCTTCGCAGACACCCGGGCGGGACTCGAGTCGGTGTCGGGCGACGCCGCCGTGCTCGCGGCGCGGGCCGCGGGGGAGCGGCTCGCCGCGGCGGCCGACCGGGTGGTGCAGGCCCTCGACGAACGTGTCTTCGCCGCGCCCGCAGCCGCTCGCTGAGCAGCGCCCGCGGCCGCTCGCTGAGCAGCGCCCGCGGCCGCTCGCTGAGCCGCGCCCGCAGCCGCCCGCTGAGTGGGCACGACACGCCGCGACAGCCCGCCCGACGACCGGGCAGGACACGCCGCGGGGTTCCGCCGAGCGCGCGGAATCGGCCGCTCCGCAGCGCCGAGCGTGACTTTTTCCGCCCGCTCGGGCAGGCGAGACCCGCGCGGGCAGGCGGGATCCGCGCGGGGCGGGCGAGGCCCGGCGCAGGGCGGACGGGAGGCGCGGGGCGGGCTGGACCCGCGCCTCCTGGCCGTCAGGCGGTCACGTCAGACGGCGCTGGACCGGTCGGCGACCGCCTCGTCGCGTTCCAGGTCCTGCCGGAGCGCCGCGCGCGACGCGCGGGTCCCGACGACCGGCATCGCGTGCGTGATCGCCAGGTGCAGTCGTGTGTCCGCGTCGTACCGCACCCGGAACCGTTCGTACCGGATGAGCCAGACCAGCGCGATCGCCAGGGCCACGAACCCCGAGGCCGCGCCGACGGCGATGGCCCACCGGGGACCCCAGGCATCGGCGACGGCTCCGACGATCGGGGCGCCGATGGGGGTACCGCCCGCGAAGATCGCCATGTAGAGCGCCATCACGCGGCCGCGCATCGCGGGCTTCGTGGTGGTCTGCACCAGGGCGTTCGCGGTCGTCATGAACGTCAGCGACGCGAGTCCGACGAACACCAGCACGATCGCGAACGACCAGTACGTCGGTGCGACGGCCGCCGCGACGCACGCCAGTCCGAACCCGGCGGAGGCGATCACGAGCGTGCGCATCCGCGGGCGGTCCCGGCGTGCCGAGAGCAGGGCGCCGGCCACCGAGCCGATCGCCATCACCGAGTTGAGCAGGCCGAACTCGCCGGCCCCCTTGTGGAACTCGACGCGGGCCATCGTCGAGGTGAAGATCGGGAAGTTCACGCCGAAGGTGCCGACGACGAAGATCATGCAGAGCACGACGATGATGTCGGGTCGGGTGCGGACGTACCGGAAGCCCGCGAGGATCTGTCCCTTGCCTCGTTTCGCCCGGATCCGTTCGGCGAGCTGCGCCGGGTCGACGAAGCGCAGCGCGATGAGGACGGCCAGGAACGAGCCGGCGTTGATGACGAACACCCAGCCGGAGCCGATCGCCGCGATGAGCACACCGGCGACCGCGGGGCCGATGAGCCGGGCGGCGTTGAACGACGCGGAGTTGAGCGCCACGGCGTTGGCGACGTGTTCGCCCTGCACGACGTCGGACACGAAGGCCTGGCGGATCGGGGTGTCGAACGCGGCGACGATGCCGAGCGCGAGCGCGAACCCGTACAACGACCAGAGCGTGGCGGTGTCGGTGAGCACCATGATGCCGAGCCCCAGGCCGAGAGCGCCCATCAGCCCCTGCGTGAGCATGAGCATCTTCCGCCGGTCGAACCGGTCGGCGGCGAGTCCGGTGAGCGGGAGGAGCAGGAGCTGCGGACCGAACTGCAGCGCCATGGTGATGCCGACGGCGATGGCGTCGTTGTCGGACAGCTTCGTCAGGACGATCCAGTCCTGGGCGGTGCGCTGCATCCAGGTGCCGACGTTGGACACCAGGGCGCCGGCGAACCAGATGCGGTAGTTGCGGGCGGACAGGGAGCGGAACATGGCGGTCACTGCTGGGCCAGCCTCCTCATGATCTCGGTGGCGTCGGCCAGGGTGCGTCGTTCGGCCTCGGTGAGCTCGGCGAGCCTCGGGGTGAGCCAGCCGTCCCGACGACGCCGGGTCTCCTCGACGAACGCGGCGCCGGCACCGGTCGCGCCGAGCAGGACCTTGCGGCGGTCGTCGCCGTGGTCGCCCTTCGAGACGAGGCCGCGCTCGACGAGGACGGCGATCGTCTTCGTCATCGACGGCGGGGTGACGCCGTCCTGCCGACTGAGTTCGGCGAGGGTCATCGGGCCGTCGCGGTGCAGTCGAGCGAGCGCGGAGAACTGGGCATCGCTGACGGTGGTGTCGGCCTTCTGCGCGCGGAGCGTGCGGGAGAGGCGGTTCACCGCGATGCGGAGGTCGGTGGCGTCGGTCACAGGTCGTTAGCCTAGCAAATTAGTTCAGCGAACGAACTGGTTTCCCGGGTGTATCGTGCTGATGACCAACAGGTGTTGTCGAGAGAGAAGGAATCATGTCCGAGTTCGAGGGCAAGGTCGCCATCGTCACCGGTGGCGGCAGCGGCATCGGTGCGGCCATCGCGAAGGAGCTCGCCGCGGCGGGCGCGTCGGTCGTCGTCACCGACATCCGGCTCGACGCCGCACAGCGGGTCGTGACGTCGATCGAGCAGGCCGGCGGGACGGCGAGCGCGTTCGAGGCCAACTCCGCCGTCGCGGCCGACGACGAGCGCATGGTGCAGTTCGCCGTGGACACGTACGGCGCGCTGCACCTCGCCGTGAACAACGCCGGCATCGGCGCCGCACCGCAGCCCATCGGCGAGTACGACGTCGCCGCGTGGGACCGCGTGCGTGCGGTGGACCTCGACGGGGTCTTCTACGGCCTCCGCTACGAGATCCCGGCGATGCTCGCCTCCGGCGGTGGCGCGATCGTGAACATGGCGTCGGTGCTCGGGTCGGTCGGCATCGCGCAGAACGCCGCGTACGTCGCGTCGAAGCACGCGCTCGTCGGGCTCACGAAGGTGGCAGCCCTCGAGTACACGGCGCACGGTGTCCGCACGAACGCGGTCGGCCCCGGCTTCATCGACACCCCGCTCGTGCGCGCGTCGCTCTCGCCGGAGGAGCTCAGCGCCCTCGAGGCCGGGCACGCCGCGAAGCGACTCGGCACCGACAGCGAGGTCGCCGCCCTGGTGCTGTTCCTGCTGAGCGACAAGGCGTCCTTCATCAGCGGCAGCTACCACCTGGTCGACGGCGGCTACAGCGCCCACTGACCGCCCCGCGGGCGCCCCGGCGCGCGCCGGCGCCCGCCGGCGCCCGGCGTGCCCTGGTGTACCTGCCCGAAACGGGCGTACCTGGTCGGAACTTCCGACCAGGTACGCCCGTTCCTGCTTCCCAGCGCGGGCGCCATGGGAAGGAACCGCCGACGGGAGGCGCGGCGTGGGCGAGCGGATCTGCGGACCCGAGCCGCGCCTCCTGTCCGTCAGCGGGGTGCGCCCGACGGCAGGATCGCGTCGTGGGGGAGCAGCGCGTGCACACCCCACGTGCGGTTCGCGACCTGCGTCACCCGCATGCTGACCGCCACGCTCGCCATGGCGAGCGCCTCGGCGCGGCCGATGCCGTGGAGTCCGGCGATCCAGTCGACCATCCGGTCGAGGGCGGTGGTCGTCGCGGTGTTGAGGTCCGCGTCGAAGCCGAGGGTGACCCGGCCGGCCGGTGTGTCGGCGTGCACGCCGGCGACGGGTGCCGCGTCGAGCAGCGAGAGCGTCATCGTGGTCGTCATGCCGCACTCGACCGCGGTGCCGGAGACCTCGCCGTCACCCTGGGCGGCGTGGCCGTCGCCGACGAAGAGGAGGGCGTCCGGCACCGTCACGGGCAGGTAGAGGGTGGAACCGGCGACGAGTTCGCGGCAGTCGACGTTGCCGCCGCCGGCCTCGCGGGGTGGGATCGTCGAGTGCTCGCCGGTGGGCTCCGGCGGGAGACCGACGACCCCGAGGAACGGTGCGGTGCGCACGCCGAGGCCGAGCTGGTTCACCGCCGTGCCGGCCGCCGGGTCGATGTCCCAGAGCAGCGGTCCGCGTGCCGCCGGGTCGGTCAGGCCGAGCGCCCGGTTCACCGGGGTGTCGACGCCGCCGGAGCCGGTGTACCCCCAGTCGTCCGGCACGAGCGCGTCGAACCGCACGGCCAGGACCGCCCCCGGCTGTGCCCCCGCGACGGCGATCGGGCCCACCAGGCAGTGCCCCCGGCGCGGGTCGACGAGGGTCGGGGCCTCGACCCCCGGGGCCGACTGGCGCTCGGTGTAGCCCGCGGCGCTCAGCGTCCGGACGGTCACGGTGTCGCCCGGTGCGACGGTCAGGACCGGGCGTCGCTCGGCGGTGAGGACGTCGATCGCGGTGTCGACGGTGGCGTCGAGGTGGTGGTGGGTCACCGATCGATCATCGCAGGCGGTTCGCGGCGTCGGTCAGTGGAACTGCGGGATGGTCAGCCAGATGCCCAGGAGGACCGCGGCGACGCACACGGCGAAGCACAGCACGGCTCCCGCCAGGGCGACCGGGGGGGTGTGCCCGGACCGCGGGGTCTCCTCGGAGTACCGGGTGCGCTCGCCGCCGGCGTCGACCGGCTGGCCGAGGCCGAGCAGCCGCAGACCGAGCGTGTAGACGAGCACGATGCCCACCGCGGCCACGAACCCGACGCCGGCGACCAGGCCGATGCTCGTGAAGTCGATCTCCATCGTCGTGCCCCTCAGTTCGTCGCGCCGGCCGGCTGCGGCTCGGCCCGGTCGGTGGGTCCGGTCGATCCGGCCGCGACGTCGTCGCGGGAGATCGGCTTGCGCTTGGCGAGGAAGAAGAAGGTCAGCCCGCCGGCCAGGGCGAGCACCGCGACCAGGACGAGCCCGATGGTCGACGTCGACGCGACCCAGGTGGCGAGGGCGCCGACGACCGCGGCCGCGGGCAGCGTGATCACCCACGCCACGACGATGCGACCGACGACCGACCAGTGCACGTCGGCGAGCTTCTTGCCGAGGCCCGAGCCGATCACCGAGCCACTCGTGACGTGGGTGGTCGAGAGCGCGAAACCGAGGTGCGACGACACGAGGATCGTCGCCGCCGAGCTGGTCTCCGCCGCGAAGCCCTGCGGCGACTGCACGTCGGAGATCTTCTTGCCGACGGTCTGCATGATCCGCCAGCCGCCCATGTAGGTGCCGAGGCCGATCGCCAGGCCGCACGCCAGGATCACCCGGAGTGCCGGTCCGGTCCCGGCGGACGGTAGTCGCGCG
>NZ_BACZ01000111.1 GCF_000333375.1 Curtobacterium sp. B18 | reverse complement strand
ATGAGGAGTTCTGAGGGGGTCATGCCGGCCACGCTACGCGCGGCGACCGACCCCGTTCGTCACGGGGTGATGCCGGCGACGGTCGCCGCCACGGACACGCTCCGCGAGTGGTGTTCGAGCGCCGTGCCGAGCCGGTCGAAGGCGTCGGCGAGCCGCCGACGGTCGCCGGGGGCGATGACGTCGCGGAAGGCGGCCGTGTAGACGCTGCCGATCTCGCTGGCGACCTCGGAGCCGGAGGCGGTGAGGTGCACGAGGATGCTGCGCCGGTCGGCGGGGTTCGGCCGACGTTCGATGTGGCCGCGCTGCTCGAGCCGGTCGATCAGGCTCGTCATGGCGCCCGTGGAGAGCTCGAGGTACTCACCGGCCTGCTTGGGGGTGACGCCCTCGCCGTCGGCCGAGGCGAGGAAGAACACGAACCGCGAATCGGTCGCGTTGAGGCCGCGGGTGGCGCTCTCGTGGTGCAGGACCCGTGCGTGCTGGGTCTGCAGCGTCCGGAACGCGGTCATGAGCGCCGCGAGGTCCCCGCGCGGGTCGCCCTCGGGGACGCCGATCGTCGGCGACACGGGTGCAGTGGGGAGCTGCGCGGTGTGCAGGCGCTGCGCGAGCGCGGGGACGGTGTCCGTCATCGGGCGGCTCTTCTCGGGTGGTGATCGACGGGGCGATCGGTGGGACGACTGGGGTACGACGCCGTGATGCTCATTGAACAAGTATCTCAGTGATTGAACTACCCCCAACTGTGGGGGTGTAGCTTCCATTGTGAGTCACACGGCGACCAAGTAGCTTGATCGTCGTACGAACCACCGTGCCCGAGCGACCAACCCCGCGGACCCGGCACACCATGGATCAGGAGCTCCGTCATGTCCCGTGTCACCCCTCGCGCCGCTCGTCTCGCCGCCTGGATCGCCGTCCCCGCCGCTCTCGTGGCCTCGGGTGTCGTCGTCTCGACCGCGTCCTACTCGGCGTTCTCCGCCACCACGGTCAACCCCACCAGCAACTGGAGCGCCGGCACCGTCGCCCTCACCGACGACGACAACAACACCGCGCTCTTCACCGCGACCGGTCTGAAGCCCGGTTCGACGGGGACGAACTGCATCACGGTCACCTCGACGGGCACGCTGCCCTCGACGGTGAAGCTGTACGGCACGAACCCGGCGACGACCAACGCCCTCGCGACGAACATCAACCTCACCGTCGAGCAGGGCACGGGCGGCGGCTTCGGCTCCTGCACGGGCTTCACCCCCGCGTCGACCAGCGGCACGCTCTACAGCGGCACCGTCGGGGGCTTCGGCTCGGCCTCGACGAACTTCGCCTCGGGCGTCGGCACCTGGGCGCCGACCGGCAGCGGCTCGGAGTCGCGCGTCTTCCGCTTCACCTACACCGTGTCGAGCACCGCGCCGAACACCGTGCAGGGCGGCACCGCGGCCCTCGGCTTCACCTGGGAGGCCCAGAACAGCTGAGCGGGCCGAGCGGGAGCGTCGTGAGCGCTCCCGCCGCCGCCCAGCGTGACGGCCGGGACCGGGCCCGATCCGGCCCCGTCCGTCACCGCCCGATCAACGCGCCCCCGGTCGAAGGCAGTCATGGTCAGCATCGAAGTGCACGGTGGACCCGCACCGCACGACGCGCTCCGCGACGCCGTCGACTGGGGGCGCGTCGTCGTCGCCACGATCGCCCGCGGCGTCGTCGCGACGGTGCTCGGGCTCGCGCTCTGGGCCGCCGCGCCCGCCGTCATCGGCTGGCAGCCGACGACCGTGGTGACCGGCTCGATGGAACCGCGGCTCGTCCCCGGGGACGTCGTGGTCTCCCGCCCCGTGGCGCCCGCCGAGCTCCGGGCGGGCAGGGTCCTGCTCGCCGACGACCCCGACCAGCCCGGCCACCTGCGCATGCACCGCTACGTCGACGACGGCCCGGACGGCACGATCGTCACCAAGGGCGACGCCAACCCGCAGCAGGACTCGACACCCGTCGAGCGGTCGGCGGTGCACGGGGTCGCCTTCCTGCGGGTCCCCGTCGTCGGCACCCCGATCCTCTGGCTCCGCGAGGGCGCGTGGGGCAGGGTCGGGATCCTCTCGATCGGCCTCGTCGCGCTGCTCGCGCTCTGCACCGTCGACGGATCGCTGCGCCGCCTGGTCGACACCGACCCCGCGGACGGTCCGTCCGACGACGACCCGCCCACGGGACCGGACGACGCCGACGGCACCGCCACCGGCCCGCGGACCGGCAGGGACGACGGCCAGGAGGCGCGGCGCACCCCCGCCAGACACCGTGCGCCCGACCCGTCCACCGTCGCATCGCGCCGCACCGTCCGTCGCATGCGTCGGACCCGCCGGCTCGGCGGCGCAGCAGCCGTGCTCGTCCTCGCCGGCGGTGCCGGGGTGCTGCTGCCCGCGGAGGCCGTCGCGGGACCGTGGACGCGGACCACCGCCACGGCGTCCTCGTTCGGTGCCCTGACGGTGCCGCAGGCCACCGGCCTCGGCTGCACCGCCAACGGCGACGGAACGGTGAACATCGGCTTCACCTACCCGGGGCCCGCGGCGACCTCGTTCTCGGTGCTCAGCGGGACGACCGTCCTCGCCACCGGGACGACCTCACCCGTGCGGGTCACCGGCTCCGGTCTCTTCAACCTGGGACAGGTGTACACCGTCGTCGTGCGCGGGGACTTCCTCGGCAACTGGACGTCGACGAGCACCTCGACCGCCAGGATCCAGACCGCCCTCGTCGGCACGAGCCTCAGCTGCGCCTGAGTTCTCCACAGGCCGCCGCGAGGCACCCGGCGATGTCCCCGGCCGGCGCTACCGTGACCGCATGCGCATCCTGCACACCGGCGACTGGCACCTCGGCCGCACACTGCTGGGTGCCGACCTGCTCGCGCACCAGTCGGCCTTCCTCGACTGGCTCGTCGAACAGGTGCGCGCCCGCGCGGTCGACCTCGTCGTCGTCGCCGGGGACGTCTACGACCGTGCCGTCCCGCCGGTCGACGCCGTCCGGATGCTGTCACGGGTGCTCGAACGGCTGGCCGAGACCACCACGGTCGTGGTCACGCCGGGCAACCACGACTCCGCCGCCCGGCTCGGCTTCGGCGCCGGTGTGATGGACGCGCGGGTCCGGATCCTCGCCGAACCCGCCGGCATCGCCACGCCCGTCCTCGTCGACGACGCTCACGGTCCCGTCGCCGTCTACGGCATCCCCTACCTGCACCCCGACCTGACGCGGTACGCCCTCGCCGCGGTCCCCGACGAACCGCTCGCCCGCTCCCACCAGGCCGTGGTCGGTGCCGCGATGGACCGTGTCCGTGCCGACCTCGCCGGACGCCCGGGCACGCGCAGCGTCGTCGTCGCACACGCGTTCGTCGGTGGGACCGAACCGAGCGACAGCGAGCAGGACATCCGCGTCGGCGGTGTCGACCGGGTGGCGCGCTCCGTGTTCGACGGCATCGACTACGTCGCGCTCGGGCACCTGCACGGTCCGCAGCGGGTCGGTGACGACGACCGCCTCCGCTACGCCGGCTCGCCCCTCGCGTTCTCGTTCGGTGAGCGGCACCAGCGGAAGTCCGTCACCGTGGTCGACCTCGACGACGCGGGCCGGGTGACGGCCGAGCTCGTGCCGACGCCGGTGCCGCGCCGCCTGGTCGACGTCCGCGCCACGATCGACGAGATCGAGTCCGGGGCGCACCAGGCCGCCACGGACGCCTGGGTCCGGGTCGCCGTCACGGACATCGTGCACCCCGAGCGCATGTACGCGCGGGTGAAGGACCGCTTCCCGTTCGCACTCGCCGTCACGCACGAACCCACCGACCGCGGTGAGCGCGCCGCCGCACGCGCGGTCACGGCGACCTCCGACCCGGTCGAGGTCGCGGCGGACTTCGTGTCGTTCGCGACCGGCACCACCCCCGACGACGCCGACCGTGCGATCCTCACCGAGGCGTACGAGGCCGCCGCCGCGGCACTCCAGCGCGAGGGGGACCGCTGATGTACCTGCACCGACTCGACCTCCGCGCGATCGGTCCCTACCCCGACCTCGTGTCGATCGACTTCGCGGCGCTCGCCGCCTCGGGGGTGTTCCTGCTCGAGGGGCCGACCGGTTCCGGCAAGTCGACGATCATCGACGCCGTGGTGTTCGCCCTGTACGGCGGACTCGCCGGTGCCGAGGCGAGCGACGACCGGTTGCACAGCCAGCACGCCGACCCCGCGGTCGAGCCGTTCGTCGAGCTCGTGTTCGAGACCGGTGCCGGGGTGTACCGCCTCCGACGCACACCGCAGTACCACCGCCCGAAGCAGCGGGGGACGGGCACCGTCAAGCAGCAGGCGTCCGCGCAGCTGTTCCGGCTCGCCGGTCCCGGTGACGCGATCGGTGAGCCGATGTCCTCGCGCATCCCCGAGATCGCGATCGAGGTCGCGCGGATCGTCGGACTCGACAAGGCCCAGTTCCTGCAGACCGTCGTCCTGCCGCAGGGCGAGTTCGCCCGGTTCCTGCGGTCGCCCGGCGAAGAGCGCCGGAAGCTGCTGCAGTCGCTGTTCGGCACCGAGGTCTACGACCGGACGGCCGACGAGCTCGCTGCCCGACGCCGCGCCGTCCTCGCCGAGGTCGAGGGTGCCGACGCTGCCGTCCGCGACGCGCTCGCCCGGTTCGCCCAGGCGGCGGGCGCCGACGACCCGGACGAGGCCGCCGTGCCCGAGACCGTCGCCGCACTCCGTGCCACGGCCGACGCTGCCGAGTCCGAGCGCGCCGACGCGACGCGTGCCGCTGCGGCGGCGGCCGCGCACGAGCAGTCGGTCACGGGCCGCGCCGTCGCGGCCGAGCGCCGGACCGCCCTGCTCGCACGTCGTGCCGAACTCGATGCTGGTGCCGACGCCGTCGCGGCCGCCCGGGCCCGAGTGGCGTCCAGCGAACGTGCCGGCCGGGTCGCGGTCGTCGCCGACGGCCTCGACGCCGCTCGGGCGCGGGCGGACCGTGCCCGCGCGTCGACGGACGCCCTCCGTTCCCAGCACGGTCTGACCGCCGACCACGACGCACTCACACGACGGCGGACCGCCGTGACGGACTGTCTCGCCGCGGTCCGGCACCGCGTCGACCTCGAAGCCGCCGTCCCGGGCCGGCGTCGCTCGATAGCGGACGCCGTCGCCCGCGGGGCCCTCCTGGCCGAGCGGCTCGTCGAACTCGACGCCACGCTCGACGCTCGCCCAGCCGAGCGCGCCCGGATCGTCGAGGACGCCCGTGCCGCTGCCGCCCTGGCCGCCGGGTCCGAGGCGGCGCGGCTCGAGGTGGACCGCGTCCGCGTGCTCCGGGCCGAACTCGTCGCACGGGCCGGGTCCGAGCGACGGGTGCACGGCGCCGAACAGGCCGTCGCCGCCGCGCGCACCACCGCCCACGAACTCGTCCGGGCCGAGCAGCACCTGCGGGAGCGCCGCATCGCCGGTCTCGCGGGGGAACTCGGTGCCGCGCTCCAGCCGGGTGACCCGTGTCCCGTCTGCGGCGCGACCGAACACCCCGTCGTCGCCACCCCACAGGACGACCACCCCACCGCCGACGCGATCGAGGCCGCCGCCGAGCGTGCCCGTCGGGCGGAGCGGTCGCTCGCCGACGCAGCGACGACCCTCGCGCTCGAGCGGGCCGAGCTCGATCGGCTCACCGATGCGCTCGGCGACACCGACGACGAGACCGTCGACGCCCTCGCCGCGGCGGCCGACGCTGCCGTGGCCGCTGCGCACGCCGCCGCCGTCCGCGTGCGCGAGCTCGAACAGCAGCGCGCGACGCACGACGACACCACGCGCAGCCTCGAACGGCAGCGGAACGACGTCGACGCCGAAAGGGCCGTGCTCGCCGCCGCGGTGACGTCCGACACCGAACGCCTCGACCAGGACACTGCCGCGGTGGCGCTCGCCGTCGATCGGGTCACCGAGCACCTCGGTACCGCTCCGGAGACGCTCGGCCGCGGGGTCGAGGCCCTCGACGCGCTCGTCGGGCGTCTGGACGCGGTGGTCGAGGCCGACGTCCGGGCGGCCTCGGCGGCGGCCGACGTCGACGAACGTGCGGCCGAGGTCGACCGGGTGCTCAGCGCCCAGGGGTTCGACGACGTCGCCTCCGCCCGTGCCGACGTGCTCGACCAGGCAACGGCCGGGGCGCTCCGAGCCGAGGTCGCCCGCGCCGACCAGGCCCGTGCGGTCGTCGACGCCGGGCTCGCCGAACCGGCCGTGGTCGCCGCGGCGGACGACGACCCACAGACGCTCGACCTCGACGGCGCCCGGGCGGCGCGGGACGCCACCGCAGCCGCGGCCGAGGCCACCGTCCGCGCGGCCACCTCGGCGCTCGACCGTGCGGTCGCCTCCGAGCGGTGCGCGGTGGATCTGGCGACGGCGGTGCGTGCGCGCGACGACACCTCGGCGCGCAGCCGGGCCGTCGTGCGACTCGCGGACGTCGCTGCCGGTGTCGCCTCGGCCAACCCCACCGGGATCACCCTCGGCACCTACGTGCTCATGCGCCGGTTCGAGGACGTCGTCGCGGCGGCGAACGACCGGCTGCGAGCGATGCTCGCGGGTCGCTTCACGCTCGAGACCTCCGACGAGCGGGAGTCCGGCTCACGGTCGCGACGGACGGGGCTCGCACTCGCGGTGCACGACCAGACCACCGACACCGTCCGCGATCCCCGCAGCCTGTCGGGTGGCGAGACCTTCACGGTGTCGCTGTGCCTCGCCCTGGGGCTCGCCGACGTCGTCCAGGCCGAGGCGGGCGGGGTGTCGCTCGGCACGCTGTTCGTCGACGAGGGCTTCGGCACGCTCGACCCCGAGACCCTCGACGACGTGATCGGGCAGCTGTCGCGCCTGACGGCGGGCGGACGCCAGGTGGGGATCGTCAGTCACGTCGAGGAACTGAAGCAGCGGATCCCGGAGCGGATCGCGGTGCGGCGCACGGCCGACGGCGGCTCGCGGGTGACCACCACCGTCTGACGCGCGACGCCGACGGGCCGCCCGCCGACGTGGGTCAGGGCGACGGTGAGACGTCCACCGTGCCGTCCGGCGGGGGCAGGATGTCCGCCGCGACCCACGGGAAGACGTAGGTGAAGAGCACCCACACGATCGCCGCGAGGAGCACGAGCAACTCGATCACCTTGAGCGCCGTGGGGCCGGGCAGGATGCGCCAGACGAACGGGAAGATCACTGCACGGTCTCCGAGAGTTCCTTCGGGGTGCCCTCCGACGCGGGCATCCAGTAGTCGAGCTTGGCGTGGGTGACGTACCGTTCCTTGGCCGACCACATCGGGTGGCACGCGGTCAGGGTCATCCATCGGTCGTCGGCGGTCGGTTCGACGCCGGGCTTGTTCGGCACCGGGGCGATGGTCTCGACGTGGTCGGGCGTGACGATCTGCGAGTCGGTGACCTTGTAGACGTACCAGACGTCGAACTTCGTCTTCGCGTCGGTGACCCGCACCACGATGTCGTCGCCGGTCTTGAGCTCGGCGATCTGGTTGAGGGGCTTGCCGTAGGTGACCCGGTGTCCGGCGACGGCGAAGTTGCCCTCGGCGCCCGGCATGGCGGTGTCCACGTAGTGACCGAGGCCGATGGTGTTGAGGACCTTCTCGCGGTCGGTACCCTCGCCGATCGGTCGCTCGTAGTCCTTGCCGAACCGGGGGATCTGCATGGTCCCGAAGACGTCGGTGACAGCCGGCGGCTCCGCGAGCACGGGTGCCGGCCCGCGGTGCTCGGTCCCGGTGCCGGCGGTGTCGCGTTGCCCGAGGCCGTCGACGAGCTTGGTCTGTTCGTTCACGGCGACGACGTCGGTCCACCACGCCGTCCACACCACGTACAGCCCGGTCCCCACGCCGGCGATGATGAGCAGCTCCGCGATGAGCGAGACGATCGCGCCACCCACGGTCTGACGCCGCCGCGGAGCCCGACGCGCAGCACCCACGGCACCGTCGCGGCGGTCTCGGCGCGACGAGAGTGTCTCGTGTGCGGTCACGGGGCTCCTGATCCGGATGGGGTGGTCGGACAGGTCTATCAGATCACGGCGACGAACCGGAGACGAGGTTGTCCACAGCACCGTTACGGTGCAGTGATGCAGCACGTCCTCCGACCGTTCGCCCCTGCCGACACCGACGCCGTCGTCGCCCTGTGGGAGGAGTGCGGGCTGGTCCGTCCCTGGAACGACCCCCGACGCGACATCGCGCGCAAGCTGACCGTGCAGCCCGAGCTGTTCCTGGTGGCCGAGGACGTCGACGATCCGGCACGCCCGGTGGTCGGGGCCGGCATGGCGGGGTTCGACGGGCACCGGGGCTGGGTGAACTACCTCGCGGTGCGGCCCGACGTGCAGGGCACGGGCCTCGGACGGACGTTCATGGCCGAGTTCGAGCGACTGCTGACGGACCTCGGCTGCCCGAAGCTCAGCCTGCAGGTCCGCGCCGGCAACGAGCGGGTGATCGGCTTCTACGAGTCGCTCGGGTACGCCGACGACCACGCGGTCTCGCTCGGCAAGCGGCTCATCTCCGACGACTGACCCGGGACGCGCGCCGCCCGGCCCGGACGACTCCACGCGCTGAGCGACACCTCACGCGCTCGATCGCCCGTGAACTGTCGCGCAGCGCGAAACGTCCACGCCGCGCGCGCCGCCGCCGCCAGCGCCGCCGCAGCCAGCGCCGCCGCAGCAGCCCGCGCCGCAGCAGCCGCCAGCGCCGCCGCAGCCCGCGCACGCGCCCCGCTACGCGAGCGCCAAGCCCACCGACGCCCCGAACGCGAGCACGATCCCGGTCCACTGCACGGCCGTCAGCCGTTCCCGCAGCACGACCCCGGCCAGCACGACCGTCCCGATCGGGTAGAGCGCGTTGAGCACGCTGACCACGGGGAGCGTCGCCGGGTCGTCGCTCGAGTGCAGTCCCGCATGGATGAACAAGTTCGCCGTCGCGTCCAGGACGCCGCAGACGACCACCGTCCACACCAGGCGGGCCGGCCAGCGTCCGCCGACCCGGATGCGGCCAGACGCGGCAGACCCCGCGACGTCGGCCGACGTCCCGGGGTCTGCCGCGCCTCCAGGACCCCGCACCGGGGCCGCCCGCCGGGCGACGACGACCGCCGCCGTCCCGAGCAGCACGGCCTGCAGGACCCGCGCGACGACCAGCGGCACGACCCCGGAGTCAGAAGGCGTCATGTCGTACGCGAGCACGATCCCGCCGAACCCGCACCCCGCGACCGCCGCCGTCACGAGTCCCACCGTGGTCACCCGCGCCCCCGACGTGTCAAGGACCGCGGCCACCAGCACCG
>NZ_BACZ01000112.1 GCF_000333375.1 Curtobacterium sp. B18 | reverse complement strand
GCGAGGAGGCGTCGGGGTCCTCCTGCAGCTCACCGGCCGTGACCAGCTGGGCCGCTGTCTCGACCTGCGCGGGCCGGAGGAACAGCAGCGGGATTCCGACCACGAGCTCGATGAATCCGTCGATCGCTTTGAACGCGAAGCCGACCAGGAAGACCAGGTCGAACCACCGTTCCCGTGTCCACCGTGCGTGCGTCATAGGAACCGGCAACCTCGCCTTCACCGGTGCCGAGGTCCTGCCGATGCTGCTCCTCGCCGGGCTGCTCCTCGCCGCCGGTGGCGGGACGCTCGTCGCCCGTCGCATGCGTCGGGTCTGACCCTGACGGGCGTCGGTCGTGACCGGCGCCCGTCTCCCGGGCCCGCGGCGCGTCTCGGGTCGTCGCGGTCCCGCCGGTGCGGTGGTGGTTCGGGCCACCACCGCACCGGCACCCCTCCTGCTGCTCCCCCGGCCGACCGGTCCCACCGGTCGGCCGCTCCCGCTCCTGCTCCCGCTCGCGACGTGAGGACCTCCGTGCACGACCACGACACCCACCCGCTCGACCGCCACGTCGGACCCCCGCACGTCGAACGCTTCGTGCTGACCCGGGCCCAGGAGACCATCGGCGTCGTCTGCACCTGCGCGATCGGTGCGGACCACGACAACACGATCCGGCCGATCGGCGCGGATCGCGTGCACTGAACCCTGTGCACGCGGCCGGTGCAGCGGGATACTGGGGTGGTGCGTGAACTCCAAGCCCAGATCGCGGCAGACCTCGACGTCCAGCCGACCATCGACCCGCAGCAGGAGATCGACCGCCGGGTCGGGTTCCTCCGCGACTACCTGCTCACCACCGGCGCGAAGGGGTACCTCCTCGCGATCAGTGGCGGGCAGGACTCGACCCTCGCCGGCAAGCTGACCCAGCTCGCCGTCGAGTCGCTCCGTGCCGACGGGCACGACGCGTCCTTCACGACCGTGCGCATGCCGTACCGCGTGCAGGCCGACGAGGACGACGCCCAGCTCGCGCTGCGGTTCATCGGCGCCGACCCCGGTATCACCGTCAACATCGAGCACGGCGTCGACGGTGTGGTGCAGGACACCGCGGCCTCCGGCGTGGAGCTGAGCGACTTCGTCAAGGGCAACGTGAAGGCCCGCATGCGCATGGTCGCGCAGTACGCCGTCGCCGGGCAGCGCGGCCTGCTCGTCGTCGGGACCGACCACGCGGCCGAGGCCGTGACCGGCTTCTTCACGAAGTACGGCGACGGCGGCGTCGACCTCACCCCGCTCACGGGCCTGACGAAGAGCCAGGGCCGACAGCTGCTCGAGCACCTCGGCGCGCCGGCCAGGCTGTACGAGAAGGCCCCCACCGCCGACCTGCTCGACGAGACACCCGGGCAGACGGACGAGGCGAACCTCGGCCTGTCCTACGCCGAGATCGACGCCTACCTGCAGGGCCACGACGTCCCGGTCGAGGTGGCCGAGGCGATCGAGTCGCGCTACCGGGCGACCGAGCACAAGCGCCAGGTCCCGGCGACACCCTTCGACGCGTGGTGGCGCCAGGGCGCGTAGACGCTCGATCCACCCCGTACAAGAGGCGCGGTGCGGGTCCGACCCGCACCTGGGCCCCGCCGGCCGGTTCCGGAGCGACGCGCCAGCGGCGGTTCGGCCGTGCCCGGTGGGAGCCTCCTGTCCGTCCCCGCGCGCTCCTAGGATGGAGACCGACAGAACAACAGATGCGGAATCCAGGTCGCCGCCGGTGACCCGTTCCGCGAGGGGGAGTCATGGAAGTCCTGTTCGCACTCGGAGCCGTCCCGCTGATCGTGGTGGGGATCGTCGTCCTGGCGGTCGTCGTCCTGATCTACGCGAAGCTCGTCTACCGGAACGCCGGCGCCGACGAAGCACTCATCATCACCGGCAAGCGGTCCCGCAAGGTGAAGAACCCGGACGGCACCGAGACGGTCGAGTCTGGCATCAAGGTCGTCCTCGGAGCCGGTGTGCTGGTCCGGCCGTTCTTCGAGCGGGTCGCCAAGATCTCGCTGAGCTCGCGGGCCATCGACATCAACGTCAACGCCCAGGACTCGCGCGGCGTGACCATCGACGTCGAGGCCGTGGCACTCGTCAAGGTGGGCGAGGCCGACGCCTCGATCCGGGCGGCAGCACAGCGCTTCCTCGGCCAGGAGAAGAAGATCGACGACTTCGCGCGCGAGGTCCTGTCCGGTTCCCTCCGTGCGTCGATCGGTGCGACCGACGTGTCGACGATCATCCGCAACCGCGACCAGCTGACGGTCGCCGTGCTCGACGTCGCGAAGGACGCGCTGCACAGCCAGGGGCTCGACGTCGACTCGTTCGAGATCAAGGGCATCTCGGACCGCAACGACTACATCAGCGACCTCGGCCGTGCCGAGCGCGCCCGGGTCCGGCTCGAGGCCGAGAACGCCGAGGCCCAGGCCGACCGCGAAGCCCGCGAGGCCCGTGCCACGGCCGACCAGGCGATCGCCGAGGCGGAGAACACGCTCGCGATCCGCCGGGCCGCCCTGCAGCTCGACGCCGACCGTGCCTCTGCCGAGGCCGCCGCCGCCGGCCCGCTCGCCCAGGCGCGTGCCGCCCAGGGCGTCGTCGAGCAGGAGCAGCTGACCGCGCAGAAGCGTGCCGAGCTCCGCCGCGCCGAGCTCGAGTCCGAGGTCTCCGCCGTCGCCGAGGCCCAGGCCCGCAAGACCCGTGTCGAGGCAGAGGCCGCCGCTGCCGCCCAGGTCGAGACCGCCCGGGCTCAGGCCGAGGCCCGACGCATCTCGGCCGAGGCGATCGCCGCCGAGGCCCAGGCGGAGTCCGAGGCCCGCAAGCTCGCCGCCGACGCCTCCCGCGCCGAGGGCGAGGCGGCAGCCGACGCGATCCGTGCCAAGGGTCAGGCCGAGGCCGACGCCACCAAGGCCCAGGCGGACGCCCTCGCCCAGCACTCCGAGGCGGTCCTCCGGGTCAAGGCCATCGAGACGCTGCCGAGCATCGCCCGCGAGCTGGCGGCACCGATGGGCAACATCGACAAGCTGACCGTCGTGTCCTCGGACGGTGCCGGCGCACTCTCGAAGAGCGTCGTCAGCCAGTTCAGCGAGGTCGACGCCCTGCTCGGGACCACCGCGGGCTTCACGTTGAGCGACATCGTGAAGAGCACCACGACGGGGCAGGCCGCGGCCCGTGCGGTCGTGCGTGAGCAGGAGTCCGCGACGGCCGAGTAGCCGGTCACGCGCCAGGTGCGGGCGCGGCGGGGATCAGTCCTCGTCGCGCCCGTCGTCGTCCCGACGGTCGCGCTGCTGGCCGCCGGCGTCCTCGCGCTCGCCCCGACCGTCCTGCTCGCCCGGGTCGCGCTCCGCGCCCCGACGCTGGTCCGCCAGCCGTTGCTGCCAGACGACGCTCCGCGCGGCCCCCTCGAGGACGTCGTCCACGCTCCGGCCGGTCTGGGCGGCGAGGGCTCCGCCGAGGCCCGCCGTCAGGGTGCCGCCGGCGGACGCGAGTCGTTCGACGACCTGCTCCTGCCGGTCGGTCAACGGTTCGTCGATCATCTCGTCGACGGTGTCGCGGATGTTCTGCTCGCTCGCGTCCAGGGCCGCCTCGTCACCCGAGTGCAGCGCGGCCGCCTCGCCGACGACGACGAGTCCGAGCCGCGCGGCATCGTCTTCCGGGCGCTGGCCTTCGTGCTCGTCAGTCATGAGCGGGACCGTACGCTCGACCGGATCACGCTTCCTGGACAGCGGGGTACGCCGGCGGTTCCCCCGACGGCCGTTCCGCCCACCGTCCGAGCAGCCACTCGGCCGCGGCCAGCCCCTCGCGCCGCTGGAAGTCCCGGAGCGTCGGCATGTGCGGGATGTCCGGCCGCGCCGCCTTCTCGAAGAACGTGCCGGCCAACCCGGCGAGGACCGCGTCCACGCTCGCTGACGGCAGACCGGCGAACACCGGGTGGGTGGCGAGGTGGTGCTCGACGTCGGCGTCCTCTCCGCGGACGAGCACGTCGAGCAGGTAGGTGAGCGGGTCGAGCCAGTGCGCGCCGACCGAGGCCCACGGCCAGTCGACGATCCAGACCACGTCGTCGGCGTCGACGAGCAGGTTGTCGGCTCGGCAGTCCACGTGCGCCAGCGACTGCCCGTCCGTCGCTGCGGCGGCTCCGCGAGCGGCCTCGGCGAACGCCGGTGCGGCGGCCACCACGTGGGCTGGGACGACCTCGGGGAACCCGCCGTCGAGCATCCGGTCCCACGCGGCGAACTCGACGACGAGGTCGTCCGCGACCCGGGGGAGCCGCGCGAGGGCTCCGGTGGCGGGCGGCAGGGTGTCGAGGGCGTCGAGCACCGCACCGATGTCGGAGCCGTCACGGGCGCCGCCCGGGTGGCGACCGTCGACGTCCTCGATGACGAGGGCGATCCAGTCGTCGCCGTCCACGGTCGCACGGAGCACCGTGTGGAGTCGCGGTGCCTGCACGGTGGACGGCAGGTGCCCGAGGACCTCGGCCTCGCGCTCGTGCATCCCGAAGGCGTCCGGGTTGCGGGAGCGTGCCAGCGTCTTCACGAACGCGCGCCGGCCTCCATCGGTCACCACCCGGTCGGCACCGCCGGGGGAGTACCCGCCCGCCTGCGACACGGCGTGCACCACCGCGCCGCCGAGCGCCGTCTCGATGCCCTCTCGCACCACCGCCGGCACGTCGGTCCAGGTCGTCCGCCCCATGCGGTCCGACGATACCTGCGAAGACGTTCACCAAGCATGCACAATGGGAAACATTGCGTTGCGGGCAAACCTGCTGGTGGTGTAAAGTTGCAGCGTCTGCAAGGTTGACCCGCCGTCATCGGCCCGCCACACGCTCCGGCGTCCCTCGCGACCACCTCCAGCCACCACACGCATCCCCGAAGGACCCGCATTGTCCACTGCCACCGCTCCCGTCGAGGTCCAGCGCGGGCGACAGGACTCCCCGGCCAGCGCGCCGGGGAAGCCGATCATGTCGCACCGCCAGATCCTCCTCGTCATCTACGGCCTCATGGCCGGCATGTTCCTGTCGTCGCTCGACCAGACGATCGTCGGCACCGCGATCCGCACGATCGGTGACGACCTGCACGGGCTCGACCAGCAGGCCTGGGTCACCACGGCCTACCTGATCGCGTCGACGATCACCACGCCGATCTACGGCAAGCTCTCCGACGTCTTCGGTCGTCGCCCGCTCTACATCTTCGGCATCGCGGTCTTCATCATCGGCTCGCTGCTGTCGACGATGTCCACGTCGATGATCATGCTCGCCGCGTTCCGTGCCTTCCAGGGCATCGGCGCCGGTGCGCTCATGTCGCTCCCGTTGGCGATCATGGGCGACATCCTCGCCCCCCGCGAGCGAGCCAAGTACCAGGGCTACTTCCTCGCCGTCTTCGGCATCTCGAGCGTCATCGGCCCGCTCATCGGCGGCCTGTTCTCGGGCGCCTCCACCATCCTGGGCGTCACCGGCTGGCGCTGGGTCTTCCTGATCAACGTCCCGATCGGCATCGCCGCACTCCTCATGGTGATCGCGTTCCTGCACCTGCCGAAGTTCGGCGACGCCAAGGCGAAGCCCCGCATCGACTGGTGGGGTGCCACCTCGGTCATCGTCACGCTCGTCCCGCTCCTCCTCGTGGCCGAACAGGGCCGCACCTGGGGCTGGGGCTCGGCCGGCGCGATCGCCTGCTACGTGATCGGCGCCCTCGGCCTGGTCGCCTTCCTCGTCATCGAGACGCTCATGCAGGACGACGCGATCATCCCGCTCAAGCTCTTCCGCTCGGGCACCTTCTCGATGGCCACGGTCCTCGGGTTCCTGGTCGGCTTCGCGATGTTCGGCGCCATGCTGACCATCCCGCTCTACCTGCAGATCGTGACCGGCCTGACGCCGACCGAGTCGGGCTTCGCGACCCTGCCGATGATCGGTGGGCTCATGATCGCCTCGATCGCGTCCGGTCAGATCGTCGCCCGCACCGGCCGCTACCGGATCTTCCCGGTGATCGGCACCGCGCTCGTGTCGCTCGGCTACGTCGTCCTGACGTTCATGACGATCGACCAACCGCTCTGGTTCC
>NZ_BACZ01000113.1 GCF_000333375.1 Curtobacterium sp. B18 | reverse complement strand
CCGTTCGCAAACGCCAGGCCGCGCCCGACCAGTCGCTCTGTTTCAGCGCCGGGCACCAGGTCGTCGTCCACCGCGCTCTTGACGTCCGACTCCGAGATGCTCGTCTCGTTGGTCTGCTGGACGTCGTAGTTCCGCTCGTCCACGGCGACGGACAGCAGGATCCCGTCCGAGTCGATCTGGTTCGCGGACAGCGTCGCGGTGCCCCACGCGGTGTGGTCGGACGGGTCGGTGAACTCCGGCACGAACACGACGTAGAGCTGGGTCTTCGTGTCCGCGTAGAGCTTCTGGACGGCGTCCTCGACCTGCGACTGCTGCGAGGAGCTGAGCACGTCGGCCTCGTCGAGCACGTACGCGCCATCCAGGTCGACCGGTGCGGTCGCGTGTGCCGTGGCTGCCGGCGCGAGCACGAGGAACCCTGCCAGGAGCGCTGCGGCCATGCGTCCGATCCGTCCCGGCGTCCCCCTGTCGGTCCTCGTCCTGCCCGTGGCCGATCCGCCCTGGACCGCTCGCATCCGTCCTCCGTCCGTCGCCGTGGTCGCCGTCCGAGCAGCCCCGGAACCGCGCCCCGGAGCGCTGTTGCCCGGAGTCTATCCACGCGGCGCAGCCCTCGGACAGACTCCGGGCGAACCCTCGTGGAACGTCTGGTCTGTGGAAGTGTTGTACCCCGAGCCGGGGTATGCTCGTGGAGCGTTCGACGACGAACGAGACAGGGGAACTGCGATGGAGCGAACAACCAGCACCGAGGTCGTCCCACTCGAGGACGGCTACCACCGCGTGTCGACCCCCGCGAGCGGGGTCATCGGCTTCGTGCGGGAGCACGACGGCCGGTACGAGGTGCTCCGCGGACGCGTGCGCCAGGCGACGCGGTCCGAGGGCCTCTACAGCACCATGAACGTCGCGCTCATCGCGCTCACCCACGCCTGAACCACCCACGTAGGTTCACTCGCGTGGGTCTGCC
>NZ_BACZ01000114.1 GCF_000333375.1 Curtobacterium sp. B18 | reverse complement strand
GGCTACGACTCGTACCTCGAGGAACGCGAGATCGCCCGCCAGCACAAGCGCGACGCCTACGAGGAGTTCGCGTCCACCAAGGCGGACCTCGTCTCCCGCGCCCGCACACAGCGCGAGTGGTCGAGCCAGGGCGTCCGGAACGCGATGCGCAAGAACCCCGACAACGACAAGATCCGTCGTCGTGCTGCCTCCGAGTCGAGCGAGAAGCCCCGGGATCGACCTGACGGAGTTGACGCCCCTGGTGTCGTGGCTCGTCGACCGCGGCCGCACCCTGACCGGCACACGGGTACTCGACGCGATGACGGCGCTCGACACGTTCTCGGCCGCACTCATCGGCACCTTCGACCGGTTCGACGCTGTCCTCACGCCGACCCTCGCGCTCACGCCGCGGCCGCTCGGCTGGTACGGGGACGACCCCGAGGAGGACTTCCGCCGCCAGTGCGCGTACTCACCGTGGACGTCGATGGCGAACGTGGCCGGGCTGCCGGCGATCACGCTGCCCGTCGGGGTGACGGACGAGGAGCACCCGGACGGCGCCGGACTGCCGATGGGTGTGCAGCTCATCGGGCGTCCCGGTGGCGAGCGGGTGCTCCTGGCGATCGGCGCGCAGCTCGAGCGGCGGCTCCGGTGGCAGCGGCGGCACCCGGCGGCCTGGACCGCCTGACCCAGCGGCGCCGGGCGCTGGCGTGCGGCGAGCCCCTTGGGGACGGCGAGCCCGTCGGGGACGGCGAGCCCCTCGGGGACGGCGAGCCGGTGCGACATCGTCGTGGTCGTACGACGTCGGAGATGTCGCTCCTGCGCGTCCGCAACGGTTGCGCGCGCGGGGGAACGACATCGTCGCTGTCGTACGACGTCGACGATGTCGTTCCGAGTCCGCCCCCGACGACGCACCGCACGGCCCGCCCTACGGCAGCGTCGGCGCCGCATCCACCAGGGCCCGGGTCACCGGGTGCTCCGGCGCGTCGAGCAGGGACACCGGCCCGTGCTCGACGATCCGCCCCGCGGACATCACCGCCACGGTGTCGCACAGCCGCTGCACCACGCCGATGTCGTGCGACACCAGCACCAGGGTCAGCCCGAGGTCGTCGGCGAGCGACCGGAACAGGTCGATCACGCGGGCCCGCACCACGACGTCGAGGGCGCTCATCGGTTCGTCGCCGAACAGGATCCGCGGGGAGTGCACCACCGCCCGGGCGATCGCGATGCGCTGCCGCTGCCCCCCGGAGAACTCGTGCGGGTACCGGTCGACGGCCTCGGCGGGCAGGTCGACCCGCTCCAGGACGTCACGGACCAGCTCGCGGTGGTCCCCATCGATCCGCAGCGCCCGGAGCGGTTCCGCCACGATCGCACCGACGCGCATCCGCGGGTCGAGCGAGGCGTACGGGTCCTGGAAGACCACCCCGGTCTCGCGACGGAACCAGCGCATCGCGGCCGCTGATGCGGACGCCACCACCGGACGACCGGACGCGGTCACGGTGCCGGCGGAAGGCGCCTCCAGGCCGGCGAGCAGCCGCACCAACGTCGACTTGCCGGAACCGGACTCGCCGACGATCCCGAGACGCGCGCCGGGCGCGACGGACAGGTCGACCCCGTCGACCGCGGTCCGGACGGGGCCTGGCTCGAACGGGCCGCGGCGGGGGAGTCGGTAGGTGCGGTGCAGGCCCTCGGCGTGCAGGACGTCGGTCATGCGGAGTCTCCGGTCCGTGGGGCACGGCGGGCGGTGGCGCGGGCGGCGTCGACGAGCGCGGCCGTCGCGGGGTGCTGCGGCGCCGCGAGGAGTCCGGCGACCGAGCCCTGTTCGACGACCCGGCCGGCGTCGAGGACCACCGCGGTGTCGGCGATCCGTGCGAGGACGGCGAGGTCGTGCGTGACGAACACCATGCCCGCGGTGAGGCCCTCGAACAGCTCGAGGATGCGCGCCTCGGTCGTGACGTCGAGCGCGGTGGTGGGTTCGTCGGCGACGAGGTAGGACGGCTGTCCCGCCATCGCCATCGCGATGCAGATCCGCTGCCGCTGCCCACCGGACAGCTGGTGCGGGTACTGCCGCACGAGCGACTCGGGGTCCGGCAACCCGACCCGGACCGCCAGGTCGAGCGCCCCTGCCGCTGCCGCGCGTCGGTCGAGCCCGCGGTGCAGCCGCAGCGGTTCGGCGATCTGCGCGCCGACGCGACGGAGCGGGTCGAGCGCGGTGCCGGGTTCCTGGAAGACCATCGCGATGCCGGCGCCGCGGTGACGGGCGCGCTCCCGGTCGGGCAGACCGACGAGCTCGGTGCCGTCGAGCCGGATGCTGCCCGTGACGCTCGCCCCCGCGGGCTCGAGACCCATCAGGGCGAGCGAGGTCATCGACTTGCCCGACCCGGACGCGCCGATGACGCCGACGCGACGGCCGGGAGGCACGGTGAACGTCACGTCGTCGAGGATCGTCCGACGGTCGATGCGGACCGTCAGTCCGCGCACCTCGAGCCCGGAGGCTCGGGTGCCCGGCGTGGTCGCGTCGCTCATGCGGTCACCCCCGTGCTCGACGTGGTCGGGTCGTCCGGCGTGCTGGGCGTCGCCGCACCACCGGCCGCACGGTCGCTCGTGGTCAGGCGCGGGTCGGTCGCGTCGCGGACGGCATCGCCGAGCAGCGACAGGGCCGCGACGACCAGGGCGATCGCCGCACCGGGCCAGGTCGCGCTCCACGGGTGCACGCCGATGTACGTCTGCAGGTCGGACAGCAGGCTGCCCCACGAGGCCGTGTTCGACCCGGCGCCGTAGCCGAGGTACGACAGGCCGGCCTCGGCGAGGACCGCGGTCGCCATCGCGAGCGACAGCTGCACGGTGAACAGGGGCGCCGCGTTCGGCACGAGGTGGCGGAACAACACCCCGGCACCGCCGACGCCCGACGCCCGCGCCGCGGTGACGTAGTCGCTCCGGGCGATGCGGCGGATCTCCCCGCGGGCGACCCGGGCGATCGTCACGCCGAAGGACAGGCCGACGCTGACGATCACGACGCCGAGCGACCCGCCGGCGATCGCGGTGAGGAGCATCGCGGTCAGGAGGGTCGGGAACGCCACGAGGATGTCGAGCAGGACCGCGGTGCCCTCGCGGACCCAGCGCGCGGTGAGCGAGCCGATCGCGGTGAGGACCATGCCGACGACGCTCGCGATCACGCCGGAGCCCACCGCGACGAGCACGGTCGTGCGGGTGCCGGCGAGCAGGTAGCTCGCGATGTCCCGACCGGAGGCGTCGGTGCCGAACCAGTGCGCCGGGCTCGGTGGTTCCCACTGGTGGAAGGGGTCGGCGCGGAAGGGGTCCTGCGGCGTCCAGACGAGCGACACCGCGGCGAGGACGAGGAGCAGGCCGAGGACGACCACGGCGAAGACCCCGGTCGGTCGGGCGACGAGTCGGCGGATCACGCGGACACCCCGTTCATCCGGACACCTCGCGCTGGCGGGGGTCGAGCGTGCGGTGCACCACGTCGACGGCGAAGCCCACGAGCAGCACCAGCCCGGTGAGCACGAGCAGCTCCGACTGCACCTTCGTGACGTCCCGTCGGCCGACGTCGGTGACGAGCATCCTGCCGACGCCGGGGAGCGAGAAGAGCTGTTCGACGACGACGGCCCCGACGAGCAGGCCGGCGATCTGCACGCCGAGCACGGCCAGCACCGTCAGGGCCACCGAGGGGAGCCCGTGGCGGAGCAGCGCCTGCGTCCGGGTGAGCCCGACGGCCGCGGCCGTCCGGACGTGGTCGGCGTCGAGCACGCTGAGCGTCGCCGACCGGGTGAACCGCAGGATCACGGCACCCTCGACAGCGCCGATCGTCAGCGCGGGCAGCACGAGCGCCGCGAACGCCCGTCCGGGCTCGTCCCACCCGTCGAGCGGGAAGCCCTGCGTCGGCAGCCAGTGCAGCGTCACGGCGAACAGCGCCACGAGGAGCATGCCGGCCCAGACGATCGGGATCGAGGCGACCGCCTGCGCCAGGAACGCGATCACGGCGCCGCCCGGACGCCGACGGAGCACCGCCGCGAGCACGCCGAGCGGCACCCCGATGACGAGCGCGGCGACGAGGGACATGCCCGCGAGCGGCAGCGTGACGCCGAGCTTCTGGGCGATCTCGGGTGCGACCTGCCCGTCGGTGACGAGCGACCGGCCGAGGTCGCCGCGGAGGAGCCCGCCGATCCAGTCGAGGTACTGCACGACGACCGGTCGGTCGAGCCCGAGCTGCTGTCGGAGCTCGGCGACCTGCGCCGGCGACGCCTGCGTGCCCGCGACGATCTGCGCCACGTCCCCCGGGAGCACCCGGAGCGTGGCGAAGATGATGACGCTGGCCACCAGCAGGCCGACGACGAGCAGGAGCACCCGCCCGATCAGGAACCGGGTCACGACACCGGCGCTCCGGGAACCGTGGTCCCTGCCAGGATCACTTGACGGCGAGCTTCGACAGGTCGAGGCGCGAGTTCGTGCCGTCGTAGGGGAACCCGGTGACGCCCTTCCGGACGGCCGTGATCGACGTCGCCGTGTAGAGCCACTCGCCGGCCGCGTCCTCGCTGACGATCTTCGCCGCCTTCTGCAGGTCGGCGACCTTGGTGGCCTCGTCCGTCGCGGCGACCGAGTCGGCGTAGAGCGACTGCACCTCGGCGTTGTCGTACCCGAAGTAGTAGTCCGGGTTCGCCCAGTTGCCGAAGTCGCGCGCCTCGACGTGGTTCACCATCGAGAGGTCGAAGTCGCGGGTGCCGCTCTTCGGCGCCTCGAACACCTGCGACAGCCACGTGGCGAAGTCGACCCGCTTGACCGTCAGCGTGATGCCGACGTCGGCGAGCTGGGACTTCAGCACGTCGCCGATCGTGGCGGAGTAGATGTTCGCGTACGTCAGCGTGAGGTCGAGCTTCGGGTGCCCCGCCTCGGCCAGGAGCTTCTTCGCGTTCTCGGGGTCGTACGCGTCGATGTCGGTGAGGTCCTGGTAGCCCGGGTCGAGCTCCGGGATCGGACCGCCCTGCTCGACTCCGGTGCCGCCGATCGCCTTGATGATCGCCTTGGCGTCGATCGCCTGACGGATCGCCTGACGGACGCGCTTGTCGGTGAAGGGCGCCTTCTGGTCGTTGAACGCGAGCGTGTACTTGTCGGTCGTCTTGCCGGTGTGCAGCGAGATGTCCGAGCTGTTCTCCAGCTGGCTCTTCAGCGTGCCGTCGACGGAGGTCTGCACGTCGAGGTCGCCGTTCGCCATGGCGTTCACCGCGGTGGACGGCTGGGTGATGTACCGGAAGACGACCTTCGCGACCTTCGCCTTGGTGCCCCAGTAGTCGGCGTTCCGCGCGAAGGTCAGCGAGTCGCCCTGCTTCCAGCTCGCGACCTCGTACGGGCCGGTGCCGTTGGCGGAGTCGGACAGGTCGTTCTTCGCGGCTTTCTCGAGTACGAGGCCGGCGCGCCCGGTCAGGTTCCAGAGCAGATCGGAGTCGGGCTTGGCGAGCTTGAGCTCCACGACACCGGAGGACGGCGAGGTGATCGACGTCACGTTCGCGAGCTGCGCGGAGTCGACGTACGACGCGTTCGACTTGACCTGCTGCAGCGACCAGACGACGTCGGCGGCGGTGACGTCCTTGCCGTCCTGGAAGGTGGTGCCGTCACGCAGCGTGAACGTGTACGTCAGGCCGTCGTCCGACACCGCGTGCTTCGACGCCAGCACGTCGCGGACGCCGCCGTCCGCCGTGCGGCCGACGAGCCCCTGGTAGACGTTGTCGATGAGCACCTGGTCGAGGGCGGCACCGGACTGCGTGCGGATGTCGAGGCTGGTGGGTTCGAGGACGAGGCCGACGCGGACGGTGGCGTCGGTGCCGCCGTTCTCCGTCGAGGATCCGGAGCATCCGGTCAGCACGAGGGCCGAAGCGACGACGACCGCGGTGGCGGCGACGACCGCGCGGCCGAGACGTGCGGTGCTGCGGGCGGGGAGCGGACTCATGGGTGGTGGGTTCCTTCCGGCGCGGTGGCGACGGTCGTCGCGCGCGCTTGCACGAGGTTAGCGGCGGCCGGGGTGCTCCGGCGACGGTTGTTCGATCGGATGCAACAAACCGTTACCTTCCGCCCATGCCCGGATCGCTGCGGCCAGTTCGAGGGGTGCCTGGTTCTGGACGGCGTGCCGGGCCGCGACCGTGACGATCTCGGCCTCGGGCAGGCGCTCGGCGAACTGCGTGTGCAGCTTCGGGGACACGTACCCGCGGTCGCCCCGGACGAGCAGCACCGGCACGTCGAGGGCCTCGAGGTCGGGCCACGCGTCCGCGAAGCGCCCCACCGACGAGGTGCGTCCGGCGGGCAGGTGCGGGAAGTGGTGGCGCCGGACGAGCCGGCCGTCCGCGCCGAGCCTGGTGGTGTGCCGGGCCTCGCGGAGGAGCACCTGACGGTCGTCCCCGACCCGGGCCTCGACGGCACGCTCGACCACCTGGTCGAGCGACGTGAACGGCTCCTCGTCCTCGAGGGCGCGGGCGATCCGGTCGACGGCCCGCTGGGCGAAGTCCGGCGACATGTCGACCAGGACGAGACCGGTGACGCGCTCCGGGGCGGTCGCGGCGAGCCGGGCGGCGAGGATCGCGCCGAGGGAGTGGCCGACGACGATCCCGGGCGGGACGTCGAGCGCCCGGAGGGCCGCGAGCACGTCCGGCGCGGTGGCACCGGCGCCGTAGTCCGCGTCCTCGCGCCAGCCGGACCGGCCGTGGCCGGGCAGGTCCACGGCGACCGCCGGCTCGCCGACGGCGAGCGCGGTCTGGTCGAAGCTGTGCGCGTCGATGCCGAGCCCGTGCAGGTAGGTGATCCGCGCCTCCCGACCGTCCGCCGTGTCCCACCGGATCGCGGCGATCTCCTGTCCGGCGGTGGTGCGGACCACCTGCCTGGAGGCGCGCATCGGCGCCGTCACGCCGCTCGCGCGAGCGAGGTCGGCCAGGTCGTGGAATTCGTCGTCGGCATCGGGCACGGGGACGATCCTCGCACCGTGCGGACCCTTGGGGCTCTTAGGTAAGGCATGCCATACTTGGGTCGTGACAGCCCGGTACCGTGTCTTCTCCGTCCGCGTGGCGGCCGTCACGTCGCTCACCCCGCACTTCGTCCGGGTGACCCTGACGGGCGACGCCCTCGCCGAGTTCTCGTCGGTCGGTCTCGACCAGCGCATCAAGATCGTGCTGCCGATCCCCGGCCACGGCTTCACCGACCTGCCCGACGGCGAGGACTGGTACGGGGCCTGGCGTGCCCTGCCGGACGCGATCCGGAACCCGCTGCGCACCTACACGGTCCGGTCGTTCCGCCCGGACGCCCGCGAGCTCGACATCGACTTCGTCGCGCACGGCGACACCGGACCCGCCTCGCGCTGGGTCTCGGCGTGCCGGGTCGGGGACGAACTCCGCATCGTGGGGCCCGCCGTGCCGTCGTCGCCCGCCGAGCTCCCGACCGGTGCGGCCGAGTTCGACCCCGGCGCCGCGGACCGGATCCTGCTCGCCGGTGACGAGACCGCCGCCCCCGCCATCTGCGCCATCCTCGAGGCGCTCGACGTCGCCACCGTCGGCCACGTCTTCATCGAGGTACCGACCGACGCCGACCGCCTGCCGGTGTCCGCGCCCGCCGGCGTCGAGGTCCGCTGGATCGCCCGGAACGGTGCCTCGCACGGCGTCCGGATGACCGACCACGTGCACGCATGGGCATCGACGGTCGCCGCCGGGCCCGCGTGCGGCGACGGAGCGGACCTGCAGGACGTGGACGTCGACGAGCAGGTGCTCTGGGACATCCCCGACGCCGAGGCGTCGCGGCCCGTGTACGCCTGGATCGCGGGTGAGGCCGGCTGCGTGAAGGAACTCCGACGCCACCTCGTGCGCGGGGTCGGGCTCGACCGGGAACAGGTCGCGTTCATGGGGTACTGGCGGCACGGCAAGGCCGAGAATTGAGCCCTTCCGTCGACGGTGCCGGGTCTGCGTCGTCTGTGCCGACGACCGCGCTCGGGGCCCGGGGGCTGACGCTCGCGTACGACGACCGCGTGGTGGTGTCGGCGCTCGACGTCGACATCCCGGACGGGGAGCTCACCGTCATCGTCGGGCCGAACGCGTGCGGCAAGTCGACGCTGCTGAAGTCGTTCGCGCGGACGCTCAAGCCGACCGCCGGCACCGTGTACCTCGACGGGGCTCCGATCTCGTCGCTCCGCCCCAAGGCCGTCGCGCGCCGCATCGGGATGCTCCCGCAGACGCCGATCGCGCCGGACGGCATCACCGTCCGCGACCTCGTGTCCCGCGGGCGCTTCCCGCACCAGGACCTGCTGCACCCGTCCTCGGGGTCGGACCGCCGTGCCGTGCAGGCCGCACTCGAGCAGACGTCGACCGTGTCGCTCGCCGACCGCGGCGTGGACGAACTCTCCGGCGGGCAGCGACAGCGCGTCTGGATCGCGATGGTGCTCGCGCAGGAGACCGACATCGTCCTGCTCGACGAACCGACCACGTTCCTCGACATCGCGCACCAGTACGACGTGCTCGAACTGGCGTCGGCGTTGCACGCGGCCGGTCGGACGGTCGTCGCGGTGCTGCACGACCTGAACCAGGCGGCGCGGTACGCCACCCACGTGATCGCGATGCGGGACGGGTCGATCGTGGCCTCGGGGCCGCCGGCGTCGGTCGTGACCGAGGAGCTGGTCGAGGACGTGTTCGGGCTGCCCTGCGTCGTCGTGACCGACCCCGAGACCGGCACGCCCCTCGTGGTGCCCCGGCGCCGCGCGGCCTGACGCGCGCGGGCGCGCCGCGGGCGCGCCGCGCGAGCGGGCGCGACACGCGGCTCGCGTCCGCCGAGCGGGCGGAACCTGCCGCTCGCCCTCACCGAACGGGACGTATTTCGCCCGCTCGAGCTCCGCGCGCCGCCGCGCGAGCAGGCACGACACGCCACTCGCGTCCGCCGAGCGGGCGGAACCTGCCGCTGTCCCGCGTCGAACGGGACGTATCCCGCCCGCTCGGGCCGACGCGTCCGGTGAGCAAGGGACGCCGGACTGGAGGCGAAGGGCGGGCTCGCGCCGTGCCTCCCGTCCGGCCGCGCCTGCCAGCTGAGCGGGCACGACATGCCGCTCGCGTCCGCCGAGCGGGCGGGACCTGCCGCTGGCCCGCGTCGAACGGGACGTATTTCGCCCGCTCGCGGAGGCGGGGCGGGGGCGGGGCGCGGGCGGGGGCACGGCGCGGGCGCGTCAGCGGTAGTTGCCGTCCTCGAGTCCGGCCTCGATCTCGAACCGGTTCCGCAGGGGGTCCCGCCCCGCCAGCGCGTACACGAGGGGCATGAGCATCCCGTAGCGCCGCCACTGGTCGACGTGCACCCGCTCGTGCCGCAGGACCCGTTCGCCGTCGTTGTCCCGCGTCAGGTACACCGACCCCACGCAGGTGCCACCACGGCGGAAGACCCACCGCGGCAGCCCGGTGCAGACGATCAGCCCGTCGACGACCCGCACCTCCCCGGTGGACAGCGGGACGCCGACGGCGAGGCCGACCGCGGTCGCGAACGCCCACCCCGCCCGGGACACGGGGGAGTCGAGCAGGGGGTTCCGCACCGCTACTCCGGGCGGCCGTAGGTCTCGAGCAGCCGCAGCCAGATCTCGTTCATGGTCGGGTAGGCGGGGACGGCGTGCCACAGGCGGTCGACCGGGACCTCGCCCACGACGGCGATCGTCGCGGCGTGCAGCATCTCGGCGACGTCCTGTCCGACGAAGGTCACACCGACCACGACGCCACGGTCCTCGTCGACGACCATCTTCGCGCGCCCGGTGTACCCGTCGGCCTGCAGCGAGGCGCCCGCCACGTTGCCGAGCTCGTACTCGACCGCCCGGACGTTCAGGCCCTGTTCGCGGGCCTTCGCCTCGGTCAGGCCGACGCTCGCGACCTCGGGGTCGGTGAAGGTGACCTGGGGGACCGCCGCGTGGTCGGCGGTGGCGACGTGCGCGCCCCACGGCTCGGTGTGCAGCGGGGAGCCCTGGTGCCGGGCGGCGATCGCCTCGCCGGCGGCGCGGGCCTGGTACTTGCCCTGGTGGGTGAGGAGTGCCCGGTGGTTGGCGTCGCCGACCGCGTACAGCCAGTCGGTGCCCTGCACGAGCATGGTGTCGTCGACCTGCAGCCAGTCACCGGGGGTGAGGCCGACGGTCTCCAGCCCGAGGTCCTTCGTGTGGGCCGAACGACCGGTCGCGGCGAGCACCTCGCTCGTGACGACCGTCGTCCCGTCGTCGAGCGTGGTCGTCACGAGGCCGTGCTCGTCGCGGTCGACACGCGTGGGGTTCACACCGGTGCGGACGTCGACGCCGAGCTCGCGCAGGGCATCGGTGACGAGCTCACCGGCGAACGGCTCCATCCCGCCGAGCAGTCCGTGCCGGGCGACGAGGGTGACCTTCGACCCGAGGGAGGCCCAGGCGGTCGCGAGCTCGGAGCCGCCCCCCCGCCGCCGATGACGAGCAGGCTCTCCGGGACCTCCTTCGCGCTGGTGCCCTCGCGCGTGCCCCACGGCTTCGCGTCGGCGAGACCCGGCACGTCGGGGAGCGCGTGCACCGAGCCCGTCACGAGCGCGATGGCCCCCGCTGCCTGGTAGGTCGGGCCGTCCAACCTCAATCGTCTTTTCGCCGGTGATCCCGGCGTGGCCCCCGGATCAGGTTCATGCCCGCGGACTCGAGCCAGGAGACCTGGCCGTCGTCCTTCCAGTCCGAGGTGAAGGAGTTCCCCCGGGCGAGCACGTGCGCGGCGTAGAGGTCGCCCGTGACCGCTTGCGCAGCACAGTCGAGCCGCTTCGCCGCAGCCAGGGCGTGCCCGCTCCGCAGGAGCGCCTTCGAGGGCATGCACGCCCAGTAGGAGCACTCACTGCCGACGAGCTCGGCTTCCACCACGGCGACGCTCAGGCCGCGCTTCTTGGCGTAGTCCGCCAACGTTCTCGCCGAATGCGCCGGCGCCGATCACGATGAGGTCGTAGTCCGTCATGCGGCCGAGCGTACGCGCGACGGCATGGGTCACGCCGAGCGACGTGTGCCCCGGTGGCGTCCGTCAGGCCGTCCGGGAAGCGCTCGTCAGCGCGCCTACCGCACGGAGGATCACGCCGAGGTCGTCGACCGCGCGGTCGGGGTCCACCGGCGCGAACCCGGTGAGTGCCGCGCCCGCGAGTCGTCGCCCGCGCGTGGCGGCCTGGATCCGCTCGACGAGCCCGGCGCCGTCGAGGCCGAACGGCACGGGTTCGAGCAGTCCGTCGACCTCGGACGGGTCGAGCACGTCGAGGTCGACGTGCACGAAGACCGCCCCGGCGCCGGTTGCGGCGACCGCCGCCGCGATCGCGTCCGGCGTGGCGGCGTCGACGTCGAGGTGCACGATGCCGGCGCGGTCGAGGGCGTTCGTCTCGGCGTCCTCGACACCGCGGACCCCGGCGACGACGACGGACGTCGGTGCGAGGGTGGGCAGCGCGGGGAAGAGGTCGTCCGGACGGTCGACCAGGATCCGGAGCACCGCGGTCTCGGCGGCGAGCGGCTGGGCGCGGTTCAGGGCGCGGAACCCGCTCGACCCCGCGATGCGCACGAAGGCGGTGTCGGCGCCGAGGCCGACCGTCGCGCCGAGGACGCTCGCACCGTCACCGCCGACGACGAGGACCGGTTCGCTCGCGACGGTGGTCTCCTCGGCCACCCGCTCCGCGACCGCGAGCACCGAGGTGTACCGGGCGACGGCGGTCTCGAGCCGGTCGCCGGCTCCGGCGGGGACGTCGACCACGGTGGTGGATGCGCGGGGGAGGTCGGCCGCGATCGCGGCGGCACCGTCCCCGAGGCGCATCGCACGGGACGACGCCGAACCCTGCCACTGACCGACCACGAGGAAGTGCATCGTGCCAGTCTGTCAGGCGCGGTCCGGCGTCGTTCCGAACGGTGTGTCAGAGGCTCGACGAACCGCCGGACTTCAGGGCGGCGAGGCGCGCTTCGACCTCGGCGTCCTTGCCGACGTCCTCGAGGCTCTCGAACTGGGCGTCGAGGCTCGACGACTGCAGCTCCTGCTGGCCGAGGACCTTCGCCTCTTCGCGGCGGACCTTCTCCTCGAAGCGACCGAGGTCGCTCGTCGGATCGAGGACGTCGATGTTCCCGAGCGCGTCGTTGACCTTGGACTGCGCCTCGGCCGTCTTCGAGCGTGCGACGAGGTTGTCGCGCTTCGAGCGGAGCTCCTCGAGCTTCTGCTCCATGCCGGCGAGCCCGGCCTTGAGCTTCTCCACCGCCTCGTTCTGCGAGGCGAGGTTCGGCTCGGCGTCCTTGACCTCCTGCTCGGCGGCGATCTGCTTGCCGATCGCGATCTTGGCGAGGTTGTCGAACTTGTCCGCCTCGGCCGTCTTGCCCTCGGCGCGGTACTTGTCGGCCGCGGTGGAGGCGTTGGCGGCCTTCTGCCCCCACTCGACCGCGGCCTTCTTGTCCTCTTCGTGGTCCTGCTCGAGCAGTCGGACGTTGCCGATCGTCTGTGCGATCGCCGTCTTGGCGTCGGCGATGTTGTTCGTGTAGTCCCGCACGAGCTGATCGAGCATCTTCTGCGGATCCTCGGCGTTGTCCATGAACTGGTTGATGTTCGCCCGGACCAGGGT
>NZ_BACZ01000115.1 GCF_000333375.1 Curtobacterium sp. B18 | reverse complement strand
GCAGGACGNACCGTGACCATTCGCACACGCACCGCAGGCGCGATCGTCACCGGGCTCCTCGTCGTGGGCACGCTCGCTGCGTGTGTCCCGTCCTCGACGGCGCCGGGGTCGACAACGGCGTCGGCCACCGCAACTGCGACCCCGCCGGCCACGCCCACGTCGACGCCGACGCCGACGCCCACCCCGACGCCGACGCCCACTCCGGACACGACCCCGCTCCCCGTCGGCGACGTCACCTCGAACGGCCGGACGTGGCACCAGACGTACGCCGAGGACTTCACGAAGCCCGCCGCGCTCGGCCAGGTCGCCGCCGTCTACCCCGGCATGGGCTTCTACGACGGGTTCCAGGACACCAGCGGACTCGGGACGTACGCCCCCACCAAGGTGCTCTCCGTCGCGGACGGCAACCTCGACTTCGACTTCCACGCCGAGGACGGCCGACCCCTCGTCGCGGCCGTCATGCCGGACGGGTACGCCCCGCACACCACCGCCCGCGTGAGCATCCGCTACAAGACCTCGGTCACGGCCGGGTACAAGTTCGTCGGCATGCTGTGGCCGTCCTCCGACCAGTGGAACGACGGCGAGATCGACTGGCCCGAGTCACTCACGCTCGGGGCATCGCCGCGCCCCGCGTCCGCGATCCCGGGCACGTACGCGAACCGTCACGTGCGGTACGACCGCTCGGTGCAGGTGCACGCGAAGACGGACACCACCGAGTACCACGTCGCCACGACCGAGTGGGACCACGGCATCGTCCGGTTCTACTGGGACGGCGAGCTCGTCTCCTCCACCACCACGGCCGTGCCGACCACGCCGATGCGGGTCACCCTGCAGGGCGAGACGTGGACCGACCACGGCTCCGTCCCGACGGGTGCGGCCGGGACGGTCTCCGTCGACTGGATCTCGATCTGGGACTGACCCGGCGCGGGCGTCACACTATCGTTCGGCACAGCCGTCCCACGACCGCTCGGCGCGGCCGTCACCCGACCACCGGGAGCGGGCGGGAGCGGCGCGGTACGGTGGGCGCGTGTTCGGACGCCGCTCCCCCAATCCCCGCCCCGACGACCAGCCGGGTCTCGGCATCGGCGCCCTCGTGCGGGTCGTCGACACCGACCACGGCGGCGAGCAGTGGGCCGACGAGCCGATCGGCGTCGTCGTGGCCCCCGGTGGCAGCCAGCTCGGCGGGACGCAGCGCACGTGGACGGTCGCGTTCGAGGAGCCCGTCTACACGAAGGACGGCCGCGGCCCGTTCGAGCGCGCGACCGTCCTGAGTCGTCAGCTGGTGCCGGTCGAGCCGGCACCGGACACCGAGGGCTAGTACTCCTCGTTGCCGCTCTTCATCATGGCCGCGAAGGCCATGCAGGTCCCGACGCCGCCGAGCACGCCGATGCCGATGATGATGCCTGCGATGAGTTCGAGCATTGGTGACTCCTTGGTTCCGGGGCCGGTCTGGCTGCCCTCAGGTTAGCGGATGCCGCGCATGAGCTTCAGCACCGGCTTGACGAGCACGAGCAGGACGACCCCGACCGCGACGGCGACGAGGCCGAGGACCGCGAAGTACGGCGCCTCGTTCGTCGGGTCGTAGTACTGCGACAGCACGCCCGTGACGGCGGTGCCGAGCGACACCGACAGGAAGAACAGCGCCACCATCTGCGTCTGGAACTTCGGCGGTGCGAGCTTGGTGGCCACGGACTGCCCGACCGGGGAGAGCAGGAGCTCGGCGATCGTGAAGACGAGCAGGATCCCGACGAGGGCGACCAGCGGCGTGCCGTTCTGCCCGGTGCCGACGAACGGCAGGAAGAGCAGGAACGCGATGCCCATGATGCCGGTGCCGAGGGCGAACTTCGTCGGGGTGGAGGGCTGCCGGCCGCCGAGCTTCGTCCAGATCGCGGCGAAGACGCCCGACAGCACGATGATGAAGACCGGGTTGATCGACTGCACCCACGAGACGGGCATCTCCCAGCCGAACAGCGACCGGTCGAGGCGTTCGTCGGAGTACACGGTCACGACGGTGAACTGCTGCTGGTAGAGCGACCAGAACACCGCGCTGCCGATGAAGAGCGGGATGAAGGCGAGGACGCGCGACCGCTCCTTCGCGGTGATCCCGCTGGAGAGGATGACGACGAAGTACCCGATGGTCGCGACGATGACGATGGCGACGACCACGGTCGGCAGGTTGTCGACGTTCAGCAGCCCGGTCAGCACGGCCGCGACGATCACCACGAGCGCCACGACGACGAGCACGCCGACGAGCGGGAGCCGACGGCGGTCGACGGGGTTCGTGACGTGGCGCACCGCGTCCGGCAGCTTGCGGCGTCGGATCGCGTACTGCACGAGACCGGCCGCCATGCCCACGGCGGCGAGACCGAAGCCGTAGTGGAACCCGAGGGAGCTCTGCAGCAGACCGGTCAGGAGCGGCCCGAAGAACGCGCCGAGGTTGACGCCGAGGTAGTAGAGCGAGAAGCCGGCGTCCCGACGGGGGTCGTCACGGCTGTACAGGCCGCCGACGATGGTGGTCGCCGTCGCCTTGAGCCCGCCGGAGCCGAGGGCGATGAGCACGAGGCCGACGCCGACGCCCGCCACCCCCGGGATGAGCGCGAGGGCGATGTGTCCGAGCATCACGACGATCGCGCTGCCGAAGAGCGTCCGGTCCGCGCCGAGCAGCCGGTCGGCGATCCACGCGCCGATGATCGTGAACAGGTACACCGCGCCGCCGTAGGCGCCCATGATGCCGGTGGCGACGCCCTTGTCGATGCCCAGCCCGCCCTGCGAGAGCGTGTAGTACATGTAGATGAGGACGATGCCCTGCATCCCGTAGAACGAGAAGCGCTCCCAGAGCTCGACGGCGAACGGCGTCGACAACTCGAACGGTTGCCCGAAGAACGTCCGCTGGCGTGCGGGTGTGGTGGTACCTGACATGCCGGACAGTCTGCCCTCGGCGGGACCGTCGCGCACAATCGTCTAGCCCTGCTCAGGAATTCACCGGCCGGTGGTTTGGAGGGTTCCCACCACCGCACCCGACACGAGCGGCCCGCTCGTTGTGCCGCCCTGACGGCGTTCACCCGACTCGCGGGTCGGCTCAATAGCGTGGGTTCTGCAACACGGGACAGAGCAGTTCAGGAGGGCTCCGACCATGGTCGACACCGCACCCGTCCACAGCACGAACACGCCGAAGGCCGACGCCACGGGCGACCCCGCAGCGGGCACCCCCGTCGGCGGGACGGACACCGACGTCCGGATCGACGTGGACCTCCTCGGCGAGCACCTGCTCGGTCGGTGGGCCGAGGACCGCCGCATCTCGCGTCGCCTCGCACTCGACCCCGCAATGCACAAGGTCGAGGGCATGCCCTACGCCGACGCCCGCGCCCGGACGCTCGACCAGCTCCGGATCCTCGTCGACGCGGGTGCGATCCAGCGCCCCTACCCCGAGGAGTTCGGCGGCTCGAGCAACCACGGCGGGAACCTCGCAGCGTTCGAGGAGCTCACGACGGCGGATCCCTCGATGCAGATCAAGGCCGGTGTGCAGTGGGGGCTGTTCGGCTCCGCGGTCCACCACCTCGGGACCGAGCGGAACCACCGCGAGTTCCTGCCCGGCATCGTCTCGTTCGAGGTGCCCGGGTGCTTCGCGATGACCGAGACCGGACACGGGTCGGACGTCCAGAGCATCGCCACGCGGGCCACGTACGACCCGGACACCGAGGAGTTCGAGATCCACACGCCGTTCCGCGGTGCGTGGAAGGACTACATCGGCAACGCCGCCCTGCACGGCAAGGCGGCGGTCGTCTTCGCGAAGCTCGTGACGAAGGGCGTCGACCACGGCGTCCACGCGTTCTACGTGCCGCTCCGTGACGCCGACGGCGCGTTCCTGCCCGGCGTCGGCGGCGAGGACGACGGCTACAAGGGCGGCCTGAACGGCATCGACAACGGCCGCCTGCACTTCGACCACGTCCGGGTCCCCCGGACGAACCTGCTCAACCGCTACGGCGACGTCGCCGCGGACGGCACCTACTCCTCGCCGATCGCCTCCCCCGGTCGCCGGTTCTTCACCATGCTCGGCACCCTCGTGCAGGGCCGCGTGTCGCTCGACGGCGCCGCGGTGGTCGCGCAGAAGATCGGCCTGCAGATCGCGCTGACCTACGCGGCCGAGCGGCGCCAGTTCCCCACGGGTGACGGCACCGAGGGCGTCCTGCTCGACTACGGCCGGCACCAGCGTCGGCTGATCCCGCGCCTCGCGACGGTGTTCGCGCAGTCGTTCGCCCACGAGAAGCTCCTGCGGACCTTCGACGACGTGTTCAGCGGGCGCGAGGACACCCCGCAGCGCCGCGAGGACCTCGAGACCCAGGCGGCGGCCTTCAAGTCGATGTCGACGTGGTCGGCGCTCGACACGCTCCAGGAGTGCCGCGAGGCCTGCGGCGGCGCCGGGTTCCTCGCCGAGAACCGTCTGACCGGGCTGCGCGCCGACCTCGACGTGTACGTGACGTTCGAGGGCGACAACACCGTCCTGCTCCAGCTCGTCGGCAAGCGCCTGCTCACCGACTTCCGCGCGAAGGCCCCGAAGGACGCGGCCTCCACGGCGAAGTTCGTCGCGGCCCAGGCGGCCACGAAGCTCGCCGACGCCACGGGCATCCGGCGTCTCGGCCAGACCGTCGCCGACCGCGGCTCCCTCGCCGCCTCCGTCACCGACCTGCAGGACGCGTCGACCCAGCGGGACCTGCTCGCGGGACGCGTCGACACGATGGTCACGGAGATCGGCATGCGGCTGGCGTCGGCGGGCAAGGACCGCGCACGCGCAGCACGACTGTTGAACCGGTCCCAGCACGAGCTGATCGAGGCCGCGAAGGCGCACGCCGAGCTCATGCAGTGGGAGGCGTTCACCGAGGCCATCGACGAGGTCCCGCCCGGCGACACCCGCCGCGTGCTGGTCTGGCTCCGCGACCTGTTCGCGCTCGGGCTGCTCGAACAGCACCTCGACTGGTACCTCATGCACGGCCGCATCACGGCGCAGCGCGCGCGGGCGGTGTCGGCGTACATCGACCGGCTCGTGGCCCGGGTCCGACCGGTCATCCCGCAGCTGCTCGACTCGTTCGGCTACGAGCCCGGTCACGTTCGGGCGCCGATCGCCCTCGGCGCCGAGCAGGCCCGCCAGGACGAGGCGCGCGCGTGGTTCGCCGCCGAGGCCGCAGCGGGTCGCCTGCCCGCGCCGGAGAAGAAGCCCCGGGCCTAGGGGCGTCTCTTCGGGGTCCGTGGTTGCGGCTGCGACTCGGGGGAGCGTGCCGCGGTTGGTGGTGTTGTTCGGTCTCTGGCGGCGGTACCACCATCAGTCGCACTCCGCGTAGCGCGAACACGTAGCCTTCAGGCGCCGACCTCGACGCTGTCACCGATATGGATCTCAGCTCGAAGTCGGGCCACACCTCCAATGCGAAATGAGCTGCA